>CAYLWR010000015.1:0-11205 GCA_964387755.1 uncultured Candidatus Saccharibacteria bacterium
AAAATATTTTGGTTTGATATTCATATTGCTTTTAGATACGAAACAAGAGACAAATCCGCCCATTTCGCCCTGTCCATTCCGTCCCAATTCGTCGCGAAGCGACGCCATCTTTTGCCCACTCCCGCGCCTTCGGCGCGGGGCGCATCTCGGCTTTCGGAACAGGAAGTTTCTTTCTGCGGAGACGGAGAGATTTGAACTCTCGATACAGTTACCCATATGCCGCATTTCGAGTGCGGTGCCTTCAACCACTCAGCCACGTCTCCAGTGATTATTTACCAGTCTTGAGCCAGACGTACAAGTCCTCGATGGCCTTCACTGCGTCACCAGCTGCGATGTTGTTCTGGTGATAAAGGCCGGTCGTGCAGTCACCCGCAGCCCAGATACCGAGCGTTTGGGTGCGTTGGTTCATAGGGTCAACGATGATGTTGCCATCTGCGCTCTGTGGGACAGTGTCTTGTGCGAAGCTGGTATTTGGAATTTGTCCGATCTCAACAAATACTGCCGATACTGGGAGCTCAATGACTTCGCCATGTTCTTTGTATACAACTCCTGTTACAAATTTGTCACCCTTGATCTCTATGAGCTCGATATTTTTCTTGAGGGTGACATTTGCAAGCTTGGATACATTGTCTATAGTGATTTGATCTGCGCGAAATGCATCACTGCGATGCAAGAGGGTAGTGTGGGCTGCGTACTGCGAGAGCTGGAGCGCTGCTTCGAGTGCGGCATTGCCACCGCCAACAACGACGACTTGCTGTCCCGAGAAGAGCGGTCCGTCACAGGTCGCGCAGTACATGATGCCTTTGTGATCAAATGCTGCTGCACCCGGAACGGTGAGTTTGCGATGACGTGAGCCGGTGGCAATGAGTACTGCCTTGGTAGTACATGTTTCGCCAGTATTCGTAGTGATACTAAAACCAGTAGCAGTTTTTGTGAGGGCTTCGACGCGACTTCCGAGCCTGAGCGTGAGTGTGTGCTCAGGTGTCGTGTAATACTCGATATGTTTCTTGAGATTTGCCGCGAGCTCACTACCGCCGATCTCAGGCGTTCCAATCCAGTTGAAAATAGTATCAGAGACTGAGGATTGTCCACCGACTTCTTCTGCTACAAGGAGAGTCTGAATGCGTTTGCGGGCAGCATATACTGCTGCGGCACATGCTGCAGGACCCGCACCGATAATGATGAGTTCGTAGGTCATAGATGGTTAGTATAACAGCCAGCTCATAAAAAAGAAAAAGTACAATTTCTTCGGTCCTCGGGTCAGTACCAGACACTCAGAAATTGTACCTCTTCTTTTTTGGTTATTTCTTATTCCGGCGGAGGAATGCTGGGATTGCACCAAAGTTGTCGAGATCTTCATCTACTCCTTCGGTATCTGCAAGCTCTGCATCCTTGATCTCAGGTTTCTGGATCATTGGCTTGATCTCGTCTTCACGAAGGCGTTCTGCTGCCTGTTCCTGACGATTGAAGAGCTCTCGACCACTTGGACTAAAGAGTGTACCTTTCTTGCCAGTCTCACTCGGAAATCCGGTTGCGATGACGGTGATCTTCATCTCACCCTTCTTGATGCGTTCGTCGAGGATCGTACCGATGATGACCCGAGCGTCTTTATCAATAGACTCAGTGATGACCTTTGCAGCGTCTTGGAACTCTGCCATACCGAGGTCATCGTTACTTGAGATTGCAAAGAGCACTCCTTTTGCTCCGTTGATAGAGATATCAAGGAGTGGGGAATTGATCGCTTGGATCGCTGCCTTTTCTGCACGGCCTTCACCTGATGCAAATCCAACACCCATGAGCGCAGTGCCTGCGTCGGTGAGCACACTCTTCATGTCTGCGAAGTCAACGTTGATGATACCAGGAGATGCGATGAGTTCGGATATGCCTTCCACAGCTTGTCTGAGGACTTCATCACACTTTGCAAATGCGTCTTTGAACGTGGTGTCCTTGCCGGCAATGGTGAGGAGTCGGTCGTTCGGGATCACAATGATCGCATCAACCTCTTTTTCAAGCTCCGCGATACCTTGTTCTGCAATGCGCATGCGCTGGTTCCCCTCAAAAAAGAATGGTTTGGTGACGACTGCTACGGTAAGGATACCTTGCTCCTTTGCAGCGCGAGCGACTACTGATGCGCCTCCAGTACCAGTACCACCACCCATACCACAGGCGATGAAGACCATATCAGCGCCTTTGACAGCGTCTTGGATCTCCGCCTTGGTTTCTTCGGCGGCACGGGCACCGATCTCTGGGTTCATACCTGCACCGAGACCTTTGGTGAGGTTTTTACCAAGGTGGATTTTCTTGTCGGCGAGAGAGTTGTGGAGATCTTGTACATCAGTGTTCATCGCGATGAACTCGACTGAGCGTACTTTGTTTTCGATCATGTGGTTCAAGGCGTTTTTACCAGAGCCACCAATACCGATGACTTTGATGCGTGCAGCTGTTTCAATTTCAGGGACGATTTTTGGCATAATGAATATATTCGTGACCTCTCTTTCCGAAGAGGGAATTAGTACAGCACATATACTAGCAGACTGGCAAAAAAGGGCAATCAATATTGACAAAAAAACTATCTGTTTCCAGATAGTTTTATGGCATCAACTGTTTGAAGAAATTTTTGATCGTTGTGAGAAATCCATCACCGTCGCTCCCGCTATGACGGATATGGGTGCCTGTAACACGATCAACAGTACTCGTCGCAACACCATACGCAACAAGGAGTCGCTGATCCTTGCTCGTGCGCGTACCGCCCGCGCTCGGTGCAACGGGGTATTCGAGAAATCCTACTTTTGCAGGAATGCGCAGCATGTTCTTTGCAACTGTTTCGATACTAGGAACTTGTGCGCCGCCACCAATGATGATCGCACCTGCAGGCAACAGACCGCTTCGTCCGAATTTTTTAAAATATTTATCGATGAGTTCAAAAATATCAGAGAGGCGCGCCTCGACGATCTCGTCGAGCTTTTTCTTTGGGACGGTATGAAATCCAACGACGCCCATTTTGATACTTTCTGCTTCTTCGGGGGTGATGCGAAGTCCGAGCGCGATGTCTTTGGTGATATCAAGCGAGCCGATCCCAAATACATGGAGCGAGGTGAGTGATCCATTTTCAAATACAGATACTGATGTTGTCTCTGCACCGATGTCGATGAGCGCGCAGCCGAAGTTTCGCTGGAGCTCAGTGAGGAGCAGCTGTTCAGCTGCAATCGGTGTTGCAGTGAAGCTTGTTACTTTTACCCCTGCTTCTGCGACGACGGCGAGCAGGTCATCCACGTGCTGTTGAAAGGAGGTGATGAAGAGGACGTTTACTTCGAGTTTGAACCCGCTGATACCCTCAGGTCGTGTGGGTAGTTCTTGCCCGTCTACTTTGAACAAAATAGGGAACGCATGCAGGATGACTTTGTTCTTGAGTTCTAGTTTGAGTTCCGCTTCGGCGATTGCCTTGTCTACGTCGAGTTTACTAATGACAGAGTCAGCGCGGGTCACCATGGCAGTACCGATCGCATACTCAGTCGCAAGTCCTATCCCACCGATTGCGAGGCTTGCACTGCGGATACGGTGACCACTGTCTTCTTGCGCCTCATGTACTGCGCGCTTGAGTGTAGCGACCACTTCTTCTTTATTGATGATATAGCCATGTCGGAGTCCGTGTGTCGGAACGACACTTGCGCCGATGACTCGAGGAAGTGTATGGGACGCTGTTTCAGCCTCGCATACGACAACGCGTGTCTGTGAGGTACCAATATCAATGCCGACCGCAATAGATTGTTTCATCAGATGGATATGAGAAGGTTAGCGAGCAGTGAAAAACGCAAGCAATGCTTTTTCTGTACGTTCCATTGTACCTCCATGTTCCATTCCTTTCAAATGAAGCATGCTGTGGATGATGATATAGATGAGGTAAGTGTGATAGTCCATATCAAATGATCGGTACTCTTTTTTGATTGCATCGATACAGAGAATGATCTCCCCGGCATTTTTTTCGAGTTCAAACGAGAGCGTGTTCGGTATATAGTCTTTGCCGCGGCGCTCGATGTTGAGTGCTTGTGCGGTTTTGGGATCAATGAATGCGATCGAGAGTTCGTATCGTTTCCCAAGGATTTTTTCTTTCAGATCCAAAAAAGGCACGCGAGGAAGCGTGCCTTTCTTTGATACGGTGAGATTGTGTTCCTCAAGTATCATATCGTGATTACATCTTGCCGAGCTTCTTGAGGCGTTCAACTTCCTTGCGGCGAGCGAGACTCTTGAGGCGCATGTTCTTTTGCGCGAGTTTTGATACATCGCGACTTGCGTAGCGATTACCTTTTACCTTTGGGATGATGCCTGCTTCTTGCATCTTGCGAGAAAACCGACGGAGAAGTGAGACCCCGTTTTCGTGGTTGTTGCGCTTGAGCTCAATATTGGTGATTGACATGGGCGATATCGTACCACAAGAGTTGCTATGGTGCAATATTAGAATCGGTCAGGATTTTGCTCTATCTTGTAGGGGAAATGGAGGGTGTCAAAAAATGCAGCAATAGCGGATCCTTCCTCTTCGATATATGAGAGCGGGGCTTTGATAATCCAGACGAGTAGTACCTTCATACTGCCGGGACTGATACGTCGTGGCGGAAGCCCACTGAGCTCAGTACTGCTGTCTTTGAAATATGATTCGACATACTCCTTCACCTTGTGGCGATGACCTTCGGGGACGGTGAGCGAAATCTTTACGAGCAGTCCGTAGGGCGGATAGCCGAGTTCCTTGCGCACAGCGAGCTCATCATGAATGATGTTGTTGATCTTGTGAGTTTCGAGCTGTTTGATGAGTGGAAATGTCTTGTTGCGCGTACACACGATGACGCCCTGACTCGATACTTGATCACACTCCATGATAAGGCGGAGCAGCGACTCAGTGGTTGAAAGCGCGGGTGTTGAGAGGATGCGATCGAGATACGGTATGAGGGTGTACTGGATGTTGCGCAAGTATGGAAGTACCTTGGTCGTGCCGACAACAATACCAAATTTTTTTTGGTGAATATGTTGGAGAAGTTTCTCTACGGTCGCACTATCGGGTGTCAGATCATCGTCAATGACGCTCACATACTCGCTTCCTACAAGAGAACTGATTTCTTCGGCGACACTTTCGGTGCCGATTGCAAGCGGGGTGATGTTCCATGATCCACAGTAGGTGCAGAGATGTTCGGGCGGCAGTGTGTCACCACACTGTGTACAGATAAATGAGCGTGTTCGAGTACCGTCAGATAGAACTCGATTTCTCAGTACCATCGGGAGCGTGCAGGTTGGACAGGAGACGAGTGTGCCACAGTCTGCACATCGCGAGAGTGGCGCAACGCCTTTTCTGTTCGTATAGACAAAGAGTCGGTATTTCTTTTTTTCTGCGTGACGAATGAGATCGATGACTTCACTTGGTAGCGTAGTGCGGTAGTACTCTATCGGTACGACGTGGAGTTTCTCTGGGACATACGTTCGAGGTAGATGATCTGCGCCAAGGCGCTCAAGGGTTTCAAATCGTGGCATCGTATCACCCCAGGTCAGTGAGAGGCGGGTATGCTCGCAACAAGTACGGATGAGGATGCGCAGATCAATGCCGTAGCGATCATTTGTTTTGTAGAGGGTATTTCCTTCGTCTTCTGCGATCACGTATCCGAGATCGCCTCGAGGAATCAAGAAAAATCCCGGTGTCACAAACACAAGCAGTGGTCGATCGCTTGTTTTGAGCTGACTGAATGCACTTCGCAAATCTTTTTTGGTAGTTTTGCTGTGGAGTATGATGACGTGTTTCTGAATGCCTTTTGAGAGTTCCTTTGCCCACGCTTCGAGCCCTCTGATCGTTGGTACAACAACATACACACTTTTTTTTGCTGCGAATGCGCTTCTGATGAGTCGCTTGTACTGATCTGCGCGCTCGTCTCGGGTGCCGATGATGACCTTCTCAGAAAATGTTCCTGTCTGTAGAGGAGTCGCTGTTCCAAATACTTCCGACAGTTTCTCGCTCTGCATGTATTCAAATAAAAATTGCGGCATCACACTTCCTGCGAGTGCACCTATGGGCGCAAGTGTTGCGATTGCTGCAGCGCGAAGTGCAGCGATCGCCTGTGCAAAGAAGGGGAGTGTTCCGAATACTTGCTTCACTTTTTTGAGAGAAAAGGCAGCGCTTTTCACCAGTGCCTTGGCTTCGGTGAGTGGTACTGATTCGATGACGATGCCGACGATGAGTTGTTTTCCAAACGGGATGGAGACGAGGGTGCCAGCGGCGAGCGCCGCTCCACTATAGTAGGTGAGTGTGTCAAATGGGATGCCACGCGCGATCGGAATAATTGTTGCGACATACATGGATCCACTATACTATTTGTAGTGCATATGTGGAAAGCAGCCAAAAAAATTGGGATTGATTTGGGCACGACCAATACACTCGTCTATGTTGCTGGTAAAGGAGTCGTACTCAACGAGCCGACGGTTGTGGCTATTGATCGCACCAACAAGTCTATTGTTGCCATTGGCGCGGAGGCAAAGGAGATGATTGGCAAGATTCCTGATAGTATCGCAGTGTATCGTCCTATGCAGGATGGCGCGATTGCTGATTACACCATCACCTACGCCATGCTCAGATACTTTTTGACCAAGGCGCTTGGTCGCGCACTCTTTAAGCCAGACGTACTTGTCTCAGTACCTGCGGGTATTACCTCGACGGAGAGACGTGCCGTGATCGAAGCCACGATGAAGGCGGGAGCAAAAAGCGCCATCATCGTAAAAGAAGCGATCCTCGCAGCGCTCGGTGCAGGCGTACCGATCAATGATGCAAAGGGATGCATGATCATCGACTCAGGTGGCGGAACGACCGATATCGCAGTGATTTCGCTCGGCGGGATTGTCGCGTCAACGTCGGTGAAATGTGGCGGAAACAAGCTCGATCAAGCGATCATTGATTACATCAAGCGCACCTACAATGTCGTTATCGGAGATCAAACTGCCGAAGAGGTAAAGAAGACACTTGCAGCAGCACTACCCATTACTCCCGATGTGACAGGTTCGGTCAAAGGTCGCGATAGTGTGTCTGGTCTTCCAACTACCATTTCTGTTACTACTAATGAATTGGTGAAAGGTATTGATTACGAACTCAAGCTCATCATTAAGGCCATCAAGAGCGTGCTTGAGCAAACACCACCAGAGCTTGCCAGCGACATTATTGATAACGGCATCGTGATGACTGGTGGAACATCAGGACTTGCACACCTGCCCGCGCTCATTGAACAGCAAACAGGTATCAAGGTACGTGTTGCAGAGCAGGCACCATTTGCAGTCGTCGAGGGAGCAGGAATACTTCTCAGTCATATAGACGAATACAAGCGTTCTATTTTGGTAAAGCGATGATTGCATTTGAAGAGTACGCACCACAAAAAATATTCTTGGTTCAAGGCAGTCAGTCCACATACGAAACTATCGTACGTGATCTCGAAACCAAGGTATCTCTCGTACATGGCGTATCGGTACCGCGGCTTACTATTGATCATGCACGAACCATTGCGCGATTTGCAGTCGAAGGAGATGGAACTGAGCGATATCTCGTCGTATACTTTTCTGTATTCTCACCGGACGCAGCGCAGGTGCTACTCAAGTCACTCGAAGAGCCTGATCCATACACCACAGTCGTATTTGTGACGCAATACCCGTATGTCGTACCGCTCACGATACGTTCTCGCGTGATGCTACTTTCTGCGCAATCTACCACCACCACTGCCGTGTCTCGTTCCAAAGCAGAAGTGCTCGACTATATCAAATCAGATCTCTCCAGTACGAGCGATGAAGACGCTGCAACACGGCGTGCAAAGGCCATCGCGCTCCTTGATGAATTTGAAATCACGTATAGAGCAGATCCAGCAAAATCTGAAAAAATATTTGCCGCAAAGAAATTTCTTTTTTCTGCAAACCTCCCAACATCGTTTGTGATGGAGTATATTGCGAGCGTACTACTATAACTATAGTTGCCGAAAAAATATTCATACCATCCATCTGTGCTGATGTGGTATTATGGGGCTATGTACAACCTAGAAACTTTTAAACAAGAAGCAAAACAAGGCGAAGAATGGCTCGCAAAAGAATATAGTCAAATACACACTGGACGCGCAGCGCCAGCACTTCTCGACGGTGTGCAGATAGAGAGCTATGGCTCATTTCAGCCGCTCAAAAACGTTGCAAGTATCACCATCGAAGATCCCAAGACGCTGCGTGTCATTCCCTGGGACAAATCTCAGATCAAAGACATCGAACGTGCACTTCATGCATCAAATCTTGGATTTTCTATTGCAGTCGATGATGCAGGTATACGTGTGATCATTCCAGCACTCACGACCGAGACTCGCAACCAGCTCGCCAAGATCGCCAAGGACAAACTCGAAGACGCTCGTATCACCGTCCGCAAGGCTCGTGAAAGCGCGCTCAGTATGCTCAAGGATGCCAAGCTTCCCGAAGATACATTCCACAAGGCAAAAGATGAACTCCAAAAATTTGTTGATACTGCAAACGCCGCACTCGAAGATCAATACAAACGAAAGGAAACAGATATACAGGGTTAATTCATGACCATTATTCTATTTATCATTGTTCTTCTAGTCTGCGTGCTCGTGCACGAATGGGGGCACTACATCACTGCGAAAAAGAGCGGGATGCTCGTTGAGGAATTTGGATTTGGGATTCCGCCACGACTCTGGTCATGGAAGAACGGCGAGACTCGATATTCTATCAATGCGCTACCGATCGGAGGATTTGTAAAAATCGCAGGAGAAAATGGTGCAACGGAAGGAGTCCCCCTTGATCGACAGTTTGAAACAAAGCCGTGGTATCTCAAAAGCCTCGTACTCCTCGCTGGAGTGATTATGAACATCATTCTTGCACTCGTACTCTTTGCTGCTGCATATCTCATCGGTCTACCAGGAGTTGTAGACGGTGGTACTCCGACCGTGATCTCTGTGTCAGAAGGAAGTCCTGTAGCTGCAAGCGGTATCCTCGTAGGAGATACGATCACTCGTGTGGCAGTTGGTCCGACACCGGTTGCACTACTCACCACTGAGGCGATTCATGAGGCGATTGTCGGCTCTACCAAGGATGTGACGATCAGTTATTTCCATGCGGGTGATCCACAAACGGTAACACTCACACCTACCAAAGACCGCACCATCGGAGTAAGTATCGAACCAATCGGCATCGTCAAAGAATCATTCACCGATGCCTTTGTAAAGGCAGCGCAGCAAGTGGTCACACTGACCCGTAACATTCTCGGAGCACTCAGTACGCTTGTGGGACGTATTGCGAGCGGACATCCATCGACCTCGGGACTCATCGGGCCGGTGGGCCTGGCAAAAGAAATCGGATCTGCAGCAACATTTGGATTTGCATATCTCCTCGCATTTATCGCAACTATATCGATCAACCTCGCAGTACTCAATGCAATGCCATTTCCTGCACTGGATGGTGGACGACTCATTATTGTCTGGGGGGAAGCGCTCACTCGACGCAAGTTTTCACCGACAACAGTCGGGGTGATTCATGGCATCGGCTTCCTTATTTTGATCGGGCTTATGATCGCGCTCACGGTTGGTGATGTCAAACGGGCTTTATAATACAAGGTCAGGAAGGGAATTGTGGTAAAGTTTGACTTTTTTTATATCCATGATAAAGTGAATCATACCAATATATAAAACCACACCACACACCTATGGCAGTTATTAGTTTCAAACCAAAACAGGTCACCAAACGGCTCCTTTCGAACCTTCAGGATCGTGCATACGACATCATCGTGAACCGCTACGGACTTACTGATAGTGCGGATTCGAAGACGCTTGAGGCGATCGGCAAAAAGTACGGCATCACTCGAGAGCGCGTTCGTCAAATCGAAAATGCGGCGCTCGCTGCAATCCGCAAGAGTGACTCGTTCAAGTCTGAACACAAGATCTTTTCTGAGATCAAGGCATTGGTGGAATCAAGTGGTGCACTTGTACATGAGGATGACTTCCTTTCATATATCTCAAAGGACAAGGCAATCCAAAACCATGTCCGCTTCTATCTCGTACTTGGAGATGAATTCAAAAAGATCAAAGAAGACGATCACTTCAATGCGCGATGGACGGTAGATGAAGACCTCTCTGAAGCAGTACACGAAGCACTTCAGAGTGTATACAAGACACTCGATGACAAAGAACTCCTTTCTGAAAACGATCTCGTCTCTCGCTTCCTCCGAGAACTCAAGGATGTTGCTGATCAGTACAAAAACGAAGAGGTTGCACGCCGATGGCTCAACATTTCAAAAAAGATCGCAAAGAACCCGCTCGGCGAATGGGGTCCTGCACAGAGCCAGAACATCAAGACTCGCGGTATCAAGGACTACGCATTTCTTATGATGCGCAAGCACGGCTCCCCGATGCATTTCCGTGAAGTCGCAAAGGCAATCCAAGACACCTTTGGCAAGAAGACACATGTTGCAACGACTCACAACGAACTCATTAAGGATGCACGATTTGTCCTCGTTGGTCGCGGCTACTATGCACTCGCTGAATGGGGATACAAACCAGGTATTGTTCGCGATGTGATCAAGGAAATCCTTGTAAAAGAAGGACCACTTACCAAGGAAGATGTAGTAGATCGAGTGCTCAAGGAACGCTTCCTCAAAAAGAACACCATTCTCGTCAATCTCCAAAACGCAAAATATTTCAAGAAATTGTCCGATGGACGCTATACTGTAGCAAAATAATCAAACTCCCTCTCGCACGAGAGGGAGTTTGCATGATATACTCCACATATATGGCAGATGCACCGAGCGGGGGTAAATGGGAACCATTTGAGATTGCAGTAGTAGTGATACTCCTTGGAGGACTACTCATGCGGCTCACGGGAACACTTCCCAAAACAAACACGCCGTCTTCTGAATCATCAACTACTACCACTACTCAAACACAAGCAGGTGAACAACATACTTGCGGACTTTCTATTGCACGACCGCATTCACTTGAGAAGGTTACATCGTCAGTAACTCTCAATGGTAATCTCACGGGATGTAATTGGTATCCAAAGGATGGCATTGCGCTCTATGCGCAAGTAGTAGATGCGCGCGGCACACCAGTGTCTGATTATACAGCAGTTGCAGCAAGTGACCTCTCTGATACGCCGTCGTTTATGACAATGCTCCCTATTACTGGAACTCCAAAGAAAGGA
>CAYLWR010000016.1:0-13474 GCA_964387755.1 uncultured Candidatus Saccharibacteria bacterium
GTTCTTGCCCGCAGCAGCACGAAGGATCGAGAACTTGATCGAAGCAACGCCAATCTGCTCTGCTGCTTCGGGTGAAATATCCGGATTCTTTTCTTTCACTTCAGCGATCACTGTGTCGAGCACCTCGCTTGCAAGCGGCACGCCTCCGAGACGACTAGACATTTTTTGCCCCTTAAATGACATGCGCCCGTGGTATCGGTGGAGCGACCTCTCTACCCACGCTGGCTGTATATGCTGTGCTGCATCAAGGACAACGGCAAAGTGTGATACCTGCTGCGCATCAGTGATAAAGATCGAGAGGTCTGGATCGTACCGTGTAAACTTGAGATCCAAAAGCCCAATATCTTTGGCTTCATACGTTGGATTGCCCTGAGAGTTGATGAATACTGCGGTGTGAAGTTTTGAACCTTCTTTAGGAATGTACACGATAGCTCCTTCGCTTTCAGTAAATACGTTGGGTGTGTATTCTTTCACAATCCGTGCCCCATCAATCCCCGCCTCGCTTTCATATATATATGCATCGAAGTGTGAACCAAGTGTTGCAACGATGTCTTCGAAATATTTGATGTTAAATGTCTTGCATGCTTGAAATAGTTTCAATTCATCAGAATCCTTGCCTGCGTAGAGATTATCCGCGATTTCTTTGATGCGAGCTTGCACACTTTCGTTTTCATCATATCGCTTCGTTCCTTCCACATATGCGTCACCAAGTACTGATACATCAGTTGGCACAAAATCTGCGCCGTACTTTTCAAGCAGTATGAATATTGCCTTCGCAACACCGAGTGAGATATCTGATGGGAATGACATCGTACTGACCTGCGCGCCAGAGTATTGCGCAAGCCGAGTGATACTTTCCCCGATCGTATTGTTCATGAGATGTCCAATATGAAATGGCTTGAAGAGATTCGGAGATGAGTGTTCTACAAGTATTTTTTTGCCTGTGTATACATTGGTATGACCATATGTTTCGACATTCGCTGCTTCTCGGATCGCATCGACTTGGTGTGCGCGACTGATGGTAAAGTTTATAAATCCAGGACCCGCAACGGCAACTGTAGCGACAAACGATTCTTTGGTCTTGTCGAGATATGCCGCAAGCTGGGTCGCAATCTCAAACGCACTTTTGTTTAACTGTTTTGCAAGGACGAGCGCGACACTTGTCGCATAGTCACCATGAGAGAGGTCTTTGGTTCTGTCGACCTGTACTTCAGTCGTTATACCAAATAGCTCTTGTACTGCTTCTTGGATCTGCTTCTGGAAGAATTCGCTTTTCATCCCAAAACTATACCAGAAAATTCCCTATTTCCCAGAACTACCAAATCCGCTCGCTCCCCGCTCAGTTTCCGAAAGTTCGTCCACGATCTCAAATGTCACATGCTCAACCTTTTGGATCAGCACCTGCGCGACCCTGTCGCCTTTTTCAAATACGTATTCTTTATCCGAGAGATTGATCATCCCGATCATGTATTCACCTCGATACTCTGCATCGATCACTCCGCCAAGCACCTTCAGGCCATGCTTGATTGCAAGCCCGCTCTTGTCCCACACGAGCGATACATACCCCGCCGGAAGCTCAATCGATATTCCTGTCGGCACCGCCGTCTGTACTCCTGGTACCAATACCGTCCGCTCCCGCGCATACACATCAAACCCCGCATCCCCCGGCTTGGCATAGTGGAGATCTGGAAGAGATGGATCGAGCTTTTTGATACGGATTTGCATGAGAGGATTGTAGCATTTTAGAGAGTTTGACTTTCTATAACTTTACAGTATTATCAACCAAAACTTTAAGATATGAAAAAATATAAAGCAATCATCACTGTCCGCGGATGGGTAGAAGGCACTACGGAAGACAGAGATAAAAATGTTAGTGTTCCTAGATGTACCAAAACCATTCATCACATTTTCACGGCAACCTCAAAAACAGATGCCAAGATTACACTGAAATGGTTTCTTAACCATCCAAAAACAAAATATCACTTTGGTTACCATACCATCATGAAAGTGGTATTGTCCGAGCTGATCTCTGAGGTACCAGAAGGAACAACTCTCGCATCGGTAGTAAAGGATCAACCCCTCAAACATACAAGAGGGACAGGTGTTACCTTCAATAGAGACAAGCTCTACACCGAAGAAAGTCACGCGGTAAGCGCACCTTCTGATAATTATGTAGTTGTATCTTGGGGTAAACACAGCGTGGAGATTAGTAAATCATCCTCACCAGGAGATCAAATGTCGTACCGAGTACCTAT
Organism: uncultured Candidatus Saccharibacteria bacterium; assembly: GCA_964387755.1. GTDB lineage: Bacteria > Patescibacteriota > Minisyncoccia > Phycocordibacterales > UBA9973 > UBA4124. The sequence continues at coordinate 2,256 of CAYLWR010000016.1, forward strand.
TGATTCCCTCATTGTTAATTGTGATGGTGTAGCACAGGAGCCTGAATGGTCATCATTGTCACCCACAGAACTTATGTACATTGCATTCAAAGAAGAACCCGTGTTTCATGATGCAGGTGTTGAAGTTGCTGTTTCTTAAAATTGCTTTTGTAAAAGTTTAAAGCCCTTACTTTTTCGGTAAGGGCTTTGTTGTTTGCAGGAAGATGCTATGCCTTGCGATTTCATTAAATATGTATCCCTCAAGTTCATTGATATCATACTTATACTCTAAAAGAAGAGTATTATTTCTATCGATGCCTATATTGAGGAAATCAGGAGCTACAGGAGTAGCTGACTGACTACAGACAATAAGCAATATTCGATAGTCCGCACGGTGAGCAAACACTGGGAGATTTGGATTATCCAAACTGTATTCAATCAATCCGGTATCCACAATAAGCACATCTGCTCGCTGGAGAATATACATAAACAAAGGCTGCTCATGTTTGTATGATTCCTCGAGAAGCTCTTTGGTATGCGGAAGTGCTATCATCTCCCATTGATAACAGTTCCACTTGGAAAGAAGTTGTTTCAGTTCGGCCATAGGTTTGTGTAGGCTACTACCTGCAGCAAATGGCTTTGCAATATAAATGTTCATCATGAGTAAAAGTTTTGCAAACTCTAGCACACCCTTTGACAAAAGTCGAAGAAACAAAAAAGCCGTCCCCTTTCAGGAACGGCTTTTTATTTTTTATAGATAAAAATTTTGGAATTATCCGACCACTTCGATACCTGCAGATCGTGCAGAACCTTCGACGATCTTCATCGCGCCTTCGATATCGTTGGCGTTGAGGTCGGGCATTTTGCGTTCTGCAATCGCTCGCACTTGGTCGCGAGTGAGCTTGCCGGCCTTTGAGGTGCGAGGCTTTTGAGAACCTTTGTCGATACCCGCAGCCTTGAAGATGAGGCTCGTCATTGTTGGTTCAGTAACACGGAAATCGTAGGTACGATCATCGTACACATCGATCTTTACGCCGAGTGTCTCACCGCGCTTCTCTGCTGTCGCTGCATTGAACTTCTGAACGAAGTCACCAATGTTCACACCTGCCTGACCGAGTGCTGGTCCGAGTGGTGGCGCTGGGGTTGCCATGCCACCGACTGCTCGAAGTTTGATCTTTTTTGTAATGTTTTTTGCCATAAAATATGTTTCCTCTGTATACCCTATAGGGGTGTATTGCTAATGTAGAAGCAGTAGCGTAACCCGCTTACTATAGCACCCATTCAGAATTTGTAAACAGAAAGACCCCTTCATAAAAAGGGGCCTTTGATGATGCTTTATGCAGCAAATGCAAGCGCCATACTGCGTGCTTCTTTGCTCATGTTCAAAAATTCTTTGCGTGAAAGAGGTATTGGCGAAAGTTGAAACTCTGTCGCAGGAACTGCTCTTTTGCGACGTGCACTGGGCGGTACAGTTTCAACAATATGGACAGTGTCTCCTTCTTTGATAGATCTGCTGTCAAACACATAGACAAGTAGTTGTTGCCTCACTGAACCAAAAAACCCAGACGGAGTACAGTGCTCACAGATAAGGCACGGGAAATACCCGTCGTATGATTTTGCAATAACTGTTGCAATAGATGCTTTTTTCATACTTCTTAATTTTTTCGTACATTACAACAAACCCTTGCTTTTGGCAAGGGTTTGTATCTTTTTGAAAATTAGAGCTTTTTGACCTGGAGGAAGTCGAGTTCGACGGGTGTTTCTCGTCCAAAGAGTGACACCATGACTTTCACCTTACCACGTTCAGAGTCTACTTCTGACACACGTCCTTCAGAATCCTTGAACGGACCATCATTGATGATGATTGTTTCCCCTACTTCGAGGTCGATCGCATGTTGCGCGACATCGGTACTCTCCATTCGGCCGAGGAAGTAGTTGATTTCCTTTTCAGTAAGAGGCACCGGTGTCACACCTGACCCAACAAATCCAGTCACCCGGGGTGTGTTACGTACGACGAACCAACTTTCATCATCGACGATCATTTCGACGAGCACGTATCCTGGGTATACCTTTTCTTCTACTTCAACTCGCTTGCCGCCCTTGATCTTGATTTTCTTTTCGGTAGGAACGACGACGTTGAATATTTTCTCTTGCATCCCGAGACTATCGATACGCTGACGAATGTTACGCAGTACTGCGTTTTCGTATCCAGAGTAGGTATGAATGGCGAACCAATGACGCTCGCCGGTGTGTTGCTGCTTTGACATAGTTAACTAACGATAGATTTTAGAAGTTCTCGGAAGATCGCATCAAATCCCGAAAGGAGATATCCAACGCCCACTGAGAACAAAATAATAATAGCTGCGTAGCCAAGCGCGCGACGTCGTGTTGGCCAAGTGACGTTGGTCAACTCGAGACGGGTTTCTTTGAGAAATGCGAGTACTTTCATAGGATGATGTTTTGCTTGTTACTAAAAAACGCCCTTCGGCGTAGTACTCTCTGATACTACCGTATGGGCGTGTTTTAGTCAACTAGCTCTGTATTACTGGATCTCGTAGACGATCGTTACGTTTGATGTGATGTTCTGATCTCCGACTGGAAGCGATGGGGTTGCAACTTCCGCTTTGAGACCTGCAGCACTATCCCGAGCGTACATTGGTACTGGATATCCGCCGCCATTCTCAGAGAATGAGACAATCCGAACAAGGTGCACACCGAGACTCTTTGCGAGCTTGGTTGCTTGCTCTCGCGCGTCTTTGATTGCGAGATCTCGAGCTTCGCGCGCGATGGCATTGTCATCCTCAAAGCCAAAGTTTGGACCACTGATGTTACTGACACCAGCCTGACCAAGTGCGCCGAGCACTGCAGATACATTGTCGAGATTTTTGATACTTATCGTCAAACTATGTTATACTTGGTATCCTCTGATGACTGGAGTTGAGTTAGTTGGACACGGAGTCGTGATGCAGCGGATGGTATTTACGTAGTCATACTGTGGGTATGAATCATATGCGTTAGTTTTGATGTATTTTTCTTCGATGCCGAGATCCTTCAGAGCCTTGGTAACGGTGTCCATCTTTGTGCTCACAGTTGCCTGCGCTGTTTTGAGGTCCTTTTGTTCATCAGAAATAGTAACTGTCACCTTTGCGGTATCAGGCGCGCGATCGATCTTGCCCGTACCTGAGACCGTGATCGTGTTACTACTGTTTGATCCGATATAGCGATACTCCTTGAGCTTGTTCATACTTGCAAGTACCAAAAAGATACCTACAAACAGAAGAACGAATTTGATAATGCCTTTGTGTTGTTCAATAAATGGTTGCATATACCCAGTATAGCAAATCTCAGTTCATCGTATCGCTGACAATCTTTCCATCGGCGAGCGTAATCACGCGATGGGTAAGGGCCGCGTACTCTGGTTCGTGCGTCACCATGACGATGGTCTGTCCTTCTTTGTTGAGCTCAAGGAATGCTTCGAGCACTGTGCGAGATGTTTCGGTATCGAGGTTTGCTGTCGGCTCATCAGCAAAGACAATCTTGGGGTTATGCCCAATCGCGCGCGCGATAGAAACACGCTGCTGCTGACCACCGGAGAGCTGTCCAGGGAGGTTGTGGATACGATCGGCAAGCCCGACTCGCGTGAGCGCCTTGATCGCCTTTTGAGTAGCCTCCGCTTCATCCATCCCCTGCATGAGGAGCGGCACCATGACATTCTCAAGCGCAGTGAGTGTCGGAAGTATCGCGTAGTCTTGGAAAATATATCCGAGCGCGTGTAGTCGAAGGAGTGTCTGATCGTTATCAGAGAGGTCTGTTACATTGATCTTATCAATGGTGATCGTGCCGTTAGTTGGACGATCGAGAAGTCCGAGTTGGTACAAGAGCGTGCTTTTGCCAGAGCCTGAACGTCCAGTGATCGCAACGAACTGCCCTTCGGGAATAGTGAACGACACATGATCAACTGCACGTATCTCTGCGTCTCCGTTTGTAAATATTTTTGCTAGGTTTGTAACTGAAATCATATTGTTCTCATTTATCGTCCCAGAATCGCTGAGAGCGTATTTTGCTTGATAACAATGCGCGCGGGGATGTATCCGGCTACGATCGTCGCACCGAGGAGTATCATCATGCGAATGATAGTTCCTCCGACTGTTGCAACAAGGATACCGTCGGAAAATGGGAAATCAATTGGATGCGCTACAAAGAGCGGCTTCAAGAAAAAGAAAACGATTGCCATACCAACGAGTGATCCTAGAAGTGCATAAAAGATAGACTGCACCATATACGAGATCGCAATCGCTCGCGGCGCGATACCGATGCCTTTGAGAATGCCGATATATCTGCGGCGAGTAATCGCGTTCACAAAGATCACGATGAATATCGTAATCGCAGCAACGACGAGTCCGATACTTGAGATTGCATTTCCGAGTATGCCAAAGGTGGCTTGGATGTCTTTGAGGAATTTCGGTAGTGCTTCGTCATGTGTTTGCACTCGACCGTATACTCCTACCCCACTTTGCACGAGCATTGCCTTTGCAACAACCGGATCAGTATCTGGAGTAAGTTCGATGGCGATCTGGTTTGCATTGTAGTCGCTGCGACCAATGAGCTTGCGCGCTTCACTATCGAGCATGATCACCGAGCTATCAAAAGTATCGACCTTGCTCGCAATGATGCCTTTTACATAGTATTCCTTTTGCACATCTCCAATCGTGATTTTGACTCGAGAACCGATATTAATGTCTTTGAGTGTCTGAAAACCAGGCGCTTCGATCGGGGTGTATTTATAGAGCAAGTTCTTACCAATAACAATCGAGTCACTGTCCTCAGGTGAAAGAAATGTTCCTTCGACGATAAATTTGTCGATCCCGGAAAATGCGTGTTCGGCTGCCGGATCGATCCCGAGCAGCGAGCCACCAGCACCGTCCCTGAGCTCGTCCGGACGAATCGTCGTGCGATAGTTACTCTCGACTCGGGCGCTTCCGGTGTAGCGGACTACTGCATCAACATATCCAGGGATCGTCTTGGCAACGGCGAGGGCCTCAGGTGTGTGTTCGATGTAGGCTTTATTAAGAAAGGGTGAAATGAGAATATCACCAGAAGAATATCGTTTGTCAGCAGAGACAGAACCCTCGATCAATCCCACGAGAATTCCTGACACAACGACAAGGTTTAAGAATGTGAGAAGCATCACAAAGACGATAAGTGTCGTCGTCCACGGGTTGGCGCGCCTCAGATCACGCTTTGCCAAGAACAGACCCACGACTGCATCGATGTGCAGTTTCTTCCAAACACTTCGCTTCGTAGGCATGTAGGTTAGAGCGTATCAGCGCTCCAAAGTACCCGATCTCCTTCTGAAAGACCTGACTGGATCTCGACCAAATCCCCGTCACCGCGAAGCCCTGTCGTTATTACTTGGACCGCTGTCTTGTGGTGACGTTCATCGATAATACGAGCTACGGTTGTTACTCCATCGTTGGTGGTGAGCACTCTCCCTGGAAGCACGAGTACATCGTCTACTTGCGCAGTACGGACAGTAATATTTGCAGTCATACCAGGACGAATCGTATCGGTCTGTGTAAGAAGTGCTTTGATCTTATAGTTGACCACATTGTTTTCAATCGTTGCTGCAGGATCTATTGAGGATATCGTCGCTTCGTAGGTCATACCTGGAAATGCATCAAAGGTAACAATTGCATGTTGCCCAACCATGAGGCTCTTGATGCTGCTTTCATTTACATTTGCTTCGAGGTAGAGGTTTGATATGTCTTGGATTGCGACTGCACGAGTGCCAAGTGTTGGGATTTCTCCGACTTTTACATCAACTGCCGTTACGGTGCCGTCGGCAGGTGCGCGAAGAAGCGTCTTTTCGAGCGCCGCAGTTGCACTCGCAACACCTGCCTCTGCAGTGATCACCTCAGCGAGCGCCGCATCGATATCAGGCTGGCGGGCCGTGGCGCGAGTAACGTCGAGTGCTGCTTGTTTTTCATCAAGAAGTGCTTTGTTTGCGATATATGACGCACTCTCAACGTTTGGAATACTGATTGTCCATACGGTGCCCCTTGAAATTTGTCTGAGTGTTCCTGCGGGAAATTGTACATAGAGACCCTTGGTACCAAGCTTTTGGATCGCACCATCAACAACTCGCACACTTCCCTTTTCGATACCGGTATACTCGAGCATGTTTTGTGAAAGCGCATCGAATTCAAGACGATACACACCTTCTGTACCGGTATAGGTACCAGAAATAGTTGGCGCAATAGTATCATTGGTATCATCTGGTTTGGCCACCAGTCCCTCAGAGAGGAGAGTACGACGTGCATTCTCATACTGTGTTTGTGCAAGCTTGATTTCTTCATTCGAAGATCCATCGAGGACTTTTCGATACCGAGCATTTGCTGCAAGGAGTGCGCCTTTTACAGACGAGACTGCTGCCCGTTCAGTACCGTTGGATAGACTTGCAAGAATATCTCCCTTTGTGACCTTGTCGCCTACTTTCACCCGAACACTTACTACCATCTTGCTTTGTTCAAACCCCAGCGAGAGATCTGTAGAACTCACCACACTGCCGCTTGCCGCAACAGAACGTATGAGCGTTTGGCGCCGTACAGTTTCAATCGTTTCGGTTCCTGATGTATTGCCACGAGTTATGCTGACAAGCACGACCATGAGCAGTACTCCGACGAGTACGACTTTTTTACGGATTGATTGGCGTTTCCACCATTCACGTAAACGAGTTATATACTGGGTAGCTGTTGTAGACATAAGACAGGTATCCTACCACACGTTATTTGATTGCCAAGAGTGTAACCTCAAATACAAGTGTTGCATTTGGCGGAATTGCACCCGGAATACCGTTCGGACCGTATGCAAGGTCCCCCGGAATAGTAAGTATGCGAGTTTCTCCTACCTTCATACCAACTACTCCTTGATCCCACCCTTTGATGACTTCGCCAGCACCGAGATGAAATGAAAATCCATCCTTGCTGTGATTTGCACTCGCATCAAATACGGTGCCGTTTTCAAATGTGCCGATGTACTGTACGACCGCAATACTGCCGTTCTTGATTTCTGGTCCTGTTCCTTCTTTTGTTACTTCGATGTTCATAGTGTTTTTCATAAATGTTCTATTTTTTGATACTGGTGGTTTTACATCATATGTTGGCTGCGGGATTGGTTCCTGTGGCCCAGCAAGTACTGGTTCTGCGGGAGGAAGCTGCGTCACGGCATTGCGATGTGTCCGTGTGACAATAATCGCGCCAATGACTACGAGCGCTCCGATCCCGATCCAAATACTTGTATGTTTCATATGTAGTAGAGTATAGCAGATCGATGTGTTACCTGATTTCAAATACCCCGCGCGCCACAATCTCCGAAACAAGAATAGACATCCATCCTTCAACTTCTGTATCGGTAAGTGTTCGATCATGCGCTTGGAAGACCAGCCTATAGGCAATACTTTTCTTCCCATCTTTTTCAAATTGATCAAAGACTACAGGAGCGCTCGCGCAGTACTGCCGTGCAAATGTAGTGAGAAGCTCTGTCAGTATTGATTCATCTGTAGGAACTGCGATCCACACTGCGATATCACGCGTGATATATGGATAGATAGACCATGGAACAAATGGGGTTGCATAGGGCTCGATCTCAAGCGATGTAGTTTCAACCACGATCTTGTGCTCTGCGATATATGCATCGAGCGTCATTTCTTTGATACCGTGTGCATCTGCAATACCGACATTGATGACCTCTTGATCTTGTCTCGGAAAGACTGCACCGATCTCAAAGATCTGTATTTCAGATGCTCCCAGAAGTGCCGCGTGTTGTTTGTTGAGATCATAGCTTTCTTTGAGACCATCGGAGAGGTTGGTGCGAAGCGCGCTTTTACCCTTGCTGCCGCGTGCGACTTCGACTTCTCCCTTTTTCACAAAGGTATAGGTCATGACCTCACGATAGCCATCATGCACGAGCCATGCCTTGGCTGCACGAATAGACTGATATATCGGAGCATGCGCTACCGCAAAAAGTTCTGGCAACGGCTTGGGCACGATCGATCCGTATCCCATCACACGACCGATCTCCTCTGCAATATCGTGCGCACCAGTGATATCTCTGCGCCAGACGGGACCCGTAAGGGTAAACACTCCATCAATATATGTGTACGTATAGTGATACTGATCAAATACTGTTGCAATCTTTTTATCAGTAACGCTTTCTCCGAGAAATCGGATGATGTCATCGACACTGAATGAAAGTGTTCGGGGTTGTAGTTTGTTTGGAAAGATATCAGTAACACCAGTCACCTCTCCTCCTGCGATATCTTTGATCAGACTCACAAGCTGCGCCGCTACTTGGTATGCAACTTCAGGAGACAGATTGTTTTCAAATCGTTTTGCGGCATCCGTTGGAAGGCCGAGTGCACGAGCGGTTTTGCGAACTGAACCTGGATCAAAGTTTGCGATCTCAAGAATGATAGAAGTCGTACTATCTTCGATTTCAGCACTCTTGCCTCCCTTCACACCTGCAATTGCAAGCGCGCCAACGTAGTCAGCAATGACGAGGTTCTCTGGATGTAGTATCTTTTCTTCGTCACTGAGGGTCAGCATTTTCTCTCCTTCATGCGCATCACGCACAACGATACCGCCATCTATCTTTGCTGCATCATACGCATGGGTTGGTTGCCCAGTATCAAGGAGAATGAAGTTCGTTGCATCGACGATGTTGTTGATACTGCGCTGTCCGACTGATTCGAGTGCGTCTTTGAGCCATGCTGGTGATGGCATCACTTTGACACCATCCATACGGATTGCCATATACCGGCGCACGAGATCACTTTTTACTTCAACTGGAAGAAGAAGGTCTATAGCTGGAAGATCTCGCTCGGTTGATTTGAGCGACAGATTGAGGAGTCCAGCAATCTCACGCGCCATACCATAGTGCGACAGACAATCCCCTGCACGATCAGGAAGTACCTTGATATCAAAGATCGTATCATCTCCGACTTGCTCAGTGGATTCAACTTCAAACGCGCCAAAGATAATTTTTTCTTTCAAAACTTCGGGTTTCGGAAGTGGTTGTTCAATATGTGACTGTAACCAAGTATACGAATATTTCATAAAACATTACCACTGATTCATTCGCAGGTCTCCTTGGTAGGCGAGGCGGACATCAGGGATCTGATATTTCACATTTGCGAGACGATCAAGTCCCATACCAAACGCAAAGCCAGTGACCCTGCTCGGATCATACTTCACATTCGTAAGGACATTCGGATGCACCATACCAGCACCGCACACTTCGAGCCATTTTTCTTCGCCGTCTTTTATGATTTTTACATCAACTTCAAATCCTGGTTCCACAAATGGAAAGAAGCTCGGACGAAGTCTGATCTCAGTGCTCTCACCAAACAGTTCTCGAAAGAATGTAAGGAGCGTGCCCTTCAAATGCTCAACGGTGATATTCTCTCCCACCACCAACCCTTCGAGCTGGTGAAATTGCATTTCGTGTGTCGCATCGGTTGCTTCATTTCGAAATACCTTGCCTGGTACCACGATCGCAAACGGCGGTTGATGGGTTTCCATATATCTGATCTGCACCGGACTCGTGTGGGTACGAAGTACTTTCCCCTCCTGCCCCTTAATCCAAAACGTGTCTTGCATATCGCGCGCTGGGTGATCCTTGGGGACATTGAGCGCATCGAAGTTGTGCCATTCGTCCTCAAGCTCTGGCCCAAGCGCAACACTGAAGCCCTGCTTTGCAAGGATGTTTACGGCTTCTTCGGTAACGAGTGTGAGGGGGTGGAGTGCGCCTTTAGGGATTTGCATCGTGCCTCCACTATAGCGAAAATGAAGGGTTTTTACAATTTACCTTCCAGGATAATTGTTAGTGTATAGAATTAGCGGTACAACAAATTCTAACACTCCTAAGACAGCGATAAATATTAGTTGTTTTGGGTTGAGCTGAGTACTTTCTTTTTGCTGCGCAACTTTCATTAATCTATACAATTTAAAAGATTGAAATATAGAATAAAGACCATTAAAAACAGTAATAGCTAACATTATGAAAAGTCCGATTCCATAGATCACCCCTATAGCTACAAGTAGAAATGCACCTTGCTCACCACCTTTATCAAAATTAATAAAATTCACTAAGCCTCCAATAAGGAACAAGAAAATCGTAATAGAAATAATTAGAATTTGTTGCTTTAAAACTTTCTTAACTTTCATTGAAATTTGGTCCATATGTAAAGTATATATTATTTATTGAATAAACTTCTTACTTTATTGATCATCTTCCCAAACGGACTTTTCACTTTCGTAGGACACCCCTTTGGACAATGCGTAATTCCCTTCTTTGCGATCTGTTTCTCTTCACACTCTTCGCAAATGATGAACTGGCCATTACATGCACCACTTCGGCAGTCGACGATGTTTTCGGATTGCGCGCCGCAGCTTTCGCATTTGCCAACGATCACATGTTTCGGATCATCGGTGTAGAATCCCATCGCCACACGCCCATCAAAGACATAGAGCTTCCCATGGAAGTCTTCGTTCGGATATTTCTCCATATATGAGACGATGCCGCCATCGAGCTGATAGACGTCTTTGAATCCTTGGGTGATGAGGTATCCACTTGCCTTCTCGCATCGCACGCCGCCCGTACACACCGTGAGCACCGTCTTGTCTTTGAGGTGTGCAAGACTCTTGATGAATTTGGGCAAGTCTCGGAAGTTGTCCATCGGAGGACAGACCGAATCCTTGAAGTGTCCGATTGCATGCTCGTATGCATTGCGCATGTCGACGATATAAAACTCTTTACCATCCTTGATCCACTGGTGCAGCTCTTCGGGCTTGAGGTGAATACCGGTCGTTACGTTTGGATCTACGTCGCATACACCAAGTCCAAGCGTCACGATCTCGTTTCGTGTCTTTACCGACAGTCTCGGGAATGCAGTTCCGGTCCCGACCGATCGCTTCATATGGATGTTCAAGAATCGTTCATCCTTTTCCATTTCCTTGATGAAGGTTTCGGTGTTTTCGGTCGTACCTTCGAGGGTGATATTGATACCTTCAGTCGCAATGATCAGACGACCTTTGAGATCTAGCTTCTGGCAAAGCGCGCGAAACCACTCCCGTGTTGCTTCAGGATTGTCGATGTGGACGTATTTATAGAAGAGAAGGATTTGATATTCGTTCATGCAAGATACTCTAGCAAAAAAGTATGCAATAAAAAAGTCCCGAGTA
>CAYLWR010000017.1:0-8882 GCA_964387755.1 uncultured Candidatus Saccharibacteria bacterium
TGATCCGGTGAAAATAAAACAAATTTTCCTCAATCTTACCGATAATAGTATTAAATATACCCCTGATGGAGGTAAGGTAGAGATTGCACTTAAGCATATAAATAACACCATTGAATTTGCGGTCAAGGATACTGGAGTGGGTATCTCGCCAGAAACGAAGGCGAAGCTGTTTGAGAAGTTTTCGCGCGGCGAGGGGGGCAAGCTCAACACCGGAGGTTCGGGACTGGGGCTATACCTTGCGCGACAGATTGCACGAGCGCACAAAGGCGATGTTGTGATCGAAAGTGAAGGGCTCGGCAAGGGATCTACCTTCAAAGTGGTACTACCGTCGATGTAACTACTGGAGCACCGTGCCGTTTGGTGTATCGAGCACTTCATAGCCAAGCGCTTCGAGTTCTGCACGGAGTTTGTCTGAGGTTCCAAAATCTTTGGCTGCACGAGCTTCGTCACGCGTTCGGGCAAGTGCGTGTGCTTCGGGGGTGATGGAGAATTTTTGTACCGTATCGAGTTTGAGCCCAAGCACTTCATCAAACTTGAGCAGCGTTGCCCACTTGTCTGCGCCTAGCAGGTCACTGTTGAACACTTCCCATACAACTGCCAGCGCTTTTGCAGTATTGAGATCATCACTGAGCGCATCGGTAAAAGAAGTGCGGTGAGTAGCGCTCACTGACCCGATAGTATCCTGATGCGATGCGAATTTCTGAAGCTTCTTGAGTTGCAGCTCGGCAACTTCGAGTGCTTCCCAGGTGAAGTTGAGCGGCTTGCGATAGCTCGTTTGCATGCAGAGAAGGCGAGTGGCAAGGGGGCTAATACTACGCGCAATAATATCGTCAATGTTATAAAAATTGTTCAGACTTTTTGACATTTTGACACCGTCTACCGTGAGAAAATCATGGTGTACCCAGAATCGTGCAAACTCGTGACCGGTCGCACATTCGCTCTGCGCTATTTCGTTCTCATGGTGAACGGGTATGTGATCGATGCCGCCAGTATGGATATCGATTGTTGCTCCTAGATAATGCATAGCCATGGCGCTACACTCGATATGCCAACCAGGGAACCCATCTCCCCATGGAGAAGGCCAGTACATGGTGTGGTCTGCAAATTTTCCGATACGCTTGAACCAAAGCGCGAAATCAGCGGGGTTGTGTTTGTCAGGATCAATGACGACCTCATCACGAACTGCCGTTTCTTTTTCACTAATCTTTTGCCCAGAAAGTTCGCCGTAGTGTGGATCAGTTGCTGTGTCGAAATACACTGCGTGCGCTGTCTCGTATGCAAAACCTTTTGCAATGAGTTTCTCGACAAGTGCAATCATTTGGGGAACATGCTCAGTCGCTTTTGAAATAATAGTTGGTGCCAATACGTTAACTTCGCGCATGCTCGTATCGAAATAGTCAGTATAGAACTTCGCAATATCCCACACTGTTTTTCCTTCCAGTCTTGCCTTTTTTTCAAATTTATCATCGCCAGTATCTGCATCATCGGTAAGGTGTCCGACATCGGTAATATTCATGACATGCCGTACCTCATACCCAAGGAGCGTAAGCGTGCGGCGCAAGATATCGTCACCGATGTATTTGCGCATATGACCGATATGGGTGTAGTCATAGACCGTGGGGCCACAGGCGTACATGGTCACCACGGTATCCTTGAGCGGGATGAATGCTTCTATAGAGCGAGATTTGGTGTTATACAGATGAAGAGACATACGTTAGATCCAGCGGCGGAATTTGAAAAAGATGAACATGATAAGCGCAGTAATGATCATTGCGCCGATAATAAAGAAAAATTCACTTAGGGATTTGATAAAGATCAGATCCGATACCGTATTCATACCAAAGACACCGGTAATCAACGTGAGCGGAAGCATGACAAAGGTCATGATCGTGAAGTTTTTCATGATCTCATTACTCTTTGTCGTAAGGAGTGAGTCGTTGGTACGCTGGAGCTCGGCGAGTACATCACGATGACTTTCGAGTATAGAACTGACCTTGCGATACTCACTTGTGATGAGTTCGGCATAGTAGCCATACTCTTCACCAAAGAGCCGCTTGCTCGCGGACTCATAACTATGGAGGACTTCGCCATGAAAACGGATTGACTGCTTGAAGTCGAGCAGTTTGCGTGAGGTTGCGGAGATACGACGTACTGTCGAAACTTCGTGACTTTCGAAGATTTGTCGCTCGATGTCTTTGATGGTTTCGGTGAGTTCCTCGAGTTCGATAAGTGATGTGCGGTAGAACTCTTTGATCATTTGCATGAAAATATAGCCACCGTGATGCGCCATAGTCGGATCGTTGTGGAGTGCGTGCGCTTCAAATGTTTTTGCAAAGCCGCTCACTCGTTCGACCATTTCATATCTGACTGTAATGATGTACTGCTTGCCAATGATGAAATCCACCTCTTGTTCAGAACTCGGCCGAACCTCTTTGCTCATCAAGGGGAAATGAAGGATGAGGTATAAAAAATCAGGATATAAATCGACCTTTGACCGCAAGGTATGGTCTGCCATTTCTTCACCGACAAGGTGCGGGAGGTGGTATTCCTCTGCAATGAGCGCAATCTCATCTCGGGTAGGAGACTCAAGGTCGATCCAAGTCAGGCCGTGCGCGCTATAGCGTGAAATCATGCGTCCAGTGTACCACGCTTGCAAATACGTCGTAAATAAGTATAATGAGCTCCTACTATGGCAGTCGCAAAAACAACCACAAAGAAGGCTCCGGTCGTTAAAAAAGCTCCCAAAAAGGCTTCTAACAAGACCCTTGGCGGCGAATTTGCCGTCATTGCAACGGGTGGCAAGCAGTATCAGGTAGCAGTTGGTGAGACGATCACTATCGAGAAACTCGCCGGTGAGTTCAAGAAGGGTGACGCTGTTACCTTTGATACTGTACTCCTCAAGGACAACGGCACTGATACTACCATCGGTACTCCTACGATCACAGGTGCATCAGTTACTGGCGAGATCGCAAGTATAGGCCGTGCCGCAAAGGTAACTGTTCTCAAGTACAAGCAGAAGTCTCGCTACCAAAAGAAAAATGGTCACCGCCAGCCATACTTCAAGGTAACGATTACCGCGATCAAATAAAAACCCGATCTGACCGTCGGGCTTTTTTATTCTCGCTTTTTTAGTGATGCACTCAGTGACTCTGCATCCACATACTCGAGCTCGGCTCCAGTAGAAAGGCCGCGGCCGAGGCTTGAGATTTCTATGGGATATGACCCGAGGGTCTCGCGCACGACCTGATCCGTATGATCGCCGTTCGGCGTGAGCGGGAAGGCGAGAATAACTTCATATTCTGTTGTACCTTCTTTTGCAATGCGTGCCTTGAGATCATTGAGGTGGGTGCCAGCGAGCACATCCTTTTGCACAATAGGAATAAGTCCTCCGAGAACAAAAAAGAGTCTGTTGTAGCTCGTCTTTGCGAATGCATCGATATCCTGGCTTTTCTCGACAACGATGAGCTGCGTAGTGTCACGCGCTGGATTGCTACAAATACTGCACGTACCCGGCATTCCTTCATACACTCTGAAACATCGACTGCAGGTATGCGCCTTGCCACGAGCATCGACGAGTGCCTTTGCGAGTGTTGCCACATAGGACTGTGGCTGGGTGAGGACAAAATAGGCAAATCGAGCAGCTTGCCGGCGGCCGATCCCAGGGAATTTCAAAAAAAGTTGTGCGAGCTGCTCAAGTTGCTGATCCATGAATTTAGAAATCGTCAAACGATGTCGTCTTTTTTACACCGAAATCGCTATGGGATTTATCAAGCGCAAGGAAGGACGTCGTCTTGCCATCAAAGAGGAGCTGGATCGAACCCACCGCACCGTTACGATGCTTCTCGACGAGAATATCGGCAATACCATCCTTCTCATCCTTGTACCGATCATCGCGGTGAATGAACATGACCAGATCAGCATCTTGCTCGATGGAACCAGAGTCACGCAGATCAGAAAGGCGAGGCTTGCCTCCACGCTGTTCGACGTTACGAGAGAGCTGTGAGAGCGCGAGGACGGGAACGTCGAGTTCACGAGCGAGTTGCTTGAGTGAGCGAGAGATTTCGGTTACTTGGTTGACCATCGAGTCGTAGTTCTTGCTGGTCGTCATGAGCTGGAGGTAGTCGACTACGATGAGTCCGAGTCCGTGCTCACTCTTGAGTCGTCTTGCGACTGAGCGCATTTTTACTATAGAGTTACCAGCTTGGTCGTCGATGTAGATCGGTGCCTTCTGCAGGCGTGATGCCGCTTCCTGGAGTGTTGTGAAGTGCTGGTTGGTGAGGCCATGCCCAGTACGGATCGCCCATGCATCAACGCGACTTTCTGCTGAGAGCATGCGCTGGGTGAGCTGCTGCGCGCTCATTTCGAGAGAGAATATCCCGACTGGTACTCCCGAGAGCGCGACGTTGCGGGCGATATCGAGCGCAAATGTTGTCTTACCCATACTTGGACGTGCAGCGAGAATGATGAGATCGGACTTCTGTAGCCCGGCGAGGAGGTTATCGAGATCGGCAAACCCAGTGGGTACGCCGCGCAGCTCGTCTTTGTTATCGCGGAGATACTCGATCTGTTCGACGGTATCCATGAGGGACTGCTTGATCGAAACAAACGCATTCTTGGTCTGCATGCTCGAAGATACTTTGAAAATAGCTTTCTCAGCAGTATCAAGGATATCTGCAGTTTCCATATCATTTTCTTCATACGAAAGATTGGCGATCGACTCGGATGCGTCGATGAGCGAGCGGAGAATATATTTCTTGTAGACGATATCGCCGTAGTGACGAATGTTCACGGTTGAGGGAACGTTGGACATGAGCTCATTGAGGTAGCTATTGCCGCCGATATCTGCAAGCTGTTTCTTTTCTTTGAGTGCGTTACCGATGGCGAGCACATCGATCGGTTCATTTTTGAGAGAAAGCTCCAAGATAGTACGAAATATGATCGCATGCTTCTTGGCATAGAACATATCAGGGGTGAGGAGATCAACGATCTCATGAATCGCAGCTGGACGCAGCATGAGTGCACCGAGGACTGCCTGCTCGCTTTCGAGGTTGTGTGGCGGAACGCGGATGTTGGCGAGGCTTGATCCCTTTTGCATAGAACGATTGTAGCACCTCGGGAAGCTATCCGAAATCCACGATTTTTGGTATGATTTACACATGAATTCCACAAAGAAACGCCTAGTTTCAGGTGTAAAACCGACCGGAAGAGTACATATCGGGAACTACTTTGGTGCTATGAAGCAATTTATTGAACTTCAGGATGAATATGAAGTGGTTGCACTTATCCCGAACCTTCACGCTCTAACAGAAAACGTGCTCTCAAAAGATGAGCTAATAACTAATACTCGAGAAGCTTTACTTGATCATTTGGCAGCAGGTCTTGATCCAGAAAAAGCAATTATCTTTAAACAGTCAGATGTACCCGCGCACGCAAGTCTCGCATGGATATTTGATTGTTTGGTTACAGTGCCATATCTTATGCGCGGTCATGCATATAAAGATGCAGAGGCAAAAGGGAAGGAAGTAACTGCTGGAACTTTTACATATCCAGCACTTATGGCTGCTGATATCTTGTTATACGACGCTCAAGTAGTACCGGTTGGACAAGACCAGAAGCAGCACATCGAATACGCACGAGATATTGCCGGCAAATTTAACAACCAGTATGGCGAACAATTTACATTGCCAAAAGAGTTAATCATTGAAAGTGTTGCGATCGTTCCTGGGGTGGATGGAAGGAAAATGTCAAAAAGTTATGGCAACACCATTCCACTCTTTGGAACTGATGAAGAGATAACAAAAGCTGTCATGAGTATCGCTACTGACTCCCGCAGCAAAGATGAAGAAAAGAATCCAGACGATCTGATCCTGTATCAGATTCACAAACTTTTTAATCCTTCAGAGGAACTCAAATCGCAATATCGCCAAGGTCTCGGCTATGGCGATGCCAAGAAGATGCTTATTAACGATATCATCACATTTATTACTCCAATGCGCGAGCGTCGCAAGAAATATGAGAATGATCCGAAGCTCGTCCAAGATATCCTTGTCAAAGGAGCAATGAAGGCAAATGATATCGCGATGAAGAAAATATTTGAGGTGTATGAGGCGGTGGGGCTGACGGAATAACCTATGACAGAACAATCTTTTTTGGAAAAAATTTATAAGCTTTTTAGACCATTTTGGAAATATGTTGTTTTGCTAATTCTGGTCATGATGCTCATGCAGGGAATCGATACACTCACACCGTATCTTTTTGGCCGTGGAGTCGACGCTGTTATTAGTGGAAATGTTCGTCTAACTTTTATATTTCTTGTAGTATCTTTTGCATTATCGTTTCTCCAAACACAACCACTTTCATTTATTAAAGAATATATTGATGTTAAGAAACTCGATACAAATGTAGAAAAATCACTTGCTGTTTACTCACTTAAAACAATGTTCGGTTTTTCTATCGGACAACATATCAATGAGCACTCCGGTGTAAAACAAACAATAGTCAATAAGGGAATGAATTCACTGTATAACCTTATAAATAACTTTATGTACAACATATTTCAAATCGTTGTACAAATTATTGTTGTAATGACAATCCTCTTTTTCTTCGATTGGCGTGTCGCAGGTGTTGCAACGTCTTTTGTATTAATTTACATCCTTATTTCCAATAGACGCAACAAAACCTTCTTTCCCAAAATCGATCAAATCCGTAAAAAAAATCAAGCACAAGGGAAGCTTGCGGCGGAACTATATCGAAACTCAACTCTTGTTATTGCTGAGGGTCAAGAAAGTAAGACCATAAATGACTTTGAAAATGAATACTCTAAAGTTAGTAACTTCACTATTGATACATGGTTTACATATCTTAAAAGGTATTATTGGGATAAAGTTGTTGTACTAACGGGTAGATACATAACTCTTGCAGTAGGTATTTATTTCATTTTGATTGGAGACCATTCAACGGGTATGTTTGTTACTTTTTTTGCATGGACTGGAACCATCTTTGGTAACCTCACTAATCTTATGAATTCACAACGTCAGATTTTGTTTCAAATCGTGGAAATAAAAAAGTATTTCGAACTTATGGACATCGAACCGGACATCAATCCAAACATTGGGGGCAAAACTATCCAAGAACTCAAAGGTGAAATAGACTTCAAAAATGTCAGCTTCGCATATCCATATCGACAATCAGCTGCACAGATAGAAAACGAAGAAGAGTCAGAAGGCAACGAACTCGAGCACACCATCAGCAACATCAGCTTCAAGATTCCTGCTGGAGCAAAGGTCGGATTTGTCGGTGTCTCAGGATCAGGCAAAAGCACTATCGTGAACCTCATGCGTCGCTACTATGACGCAACTGAAGGTGAGATACTTATCGACGGGGAGCCGCTCAAAGAGCTTGACCTCCACTGGCTCCGTTCACAAATCGGTAATGTCGAGCAAAAGATTGATCTCTTTGATCGAAGCATTCGCGACAATATATTGTTCGGGCTTCCTGCAGATGCAGAAGTCAGCGATGAGAAATTACAGAAAGCAGTAGAGGATGCATCGCTCACTGACTTTATTGCTAAGCTCAAAGACCACGGGCTTGACACCGTCATCGGTGAAGGCGGTATCAAAGTCTCAGGCGGTGAACGCCAGCGCATCGGCATCGCACGTGCGCTGATCAAAGATCCCAAGATTCTTATCTTTGACGAAGCAACCTCAGCTCTCGACTCGATCAATGAAAAGCTCATCCACGACGCGATCAATCGCTCTGCGGCAGGACGCACAACGATCATCATCGCGCACCGGCTTTCAACCGTCATGGATGCGGATATCATATTTGTAGTATCGGAAGGTAAGATCGTGGGGCAGGGAACACACACAGAACTTGAAAAGAAAAATAAGGAATATCAAAAATTGATCAAAAATCAGATATTGATGGGATAGGTTGACAAATATATATTTATATGCAAAATGTAAATAAATCAAAACTTATTTACAATGTCAAAAAAACAATACAGCGTTGCTATTTGGACAAGAGATAAAAATGGTCAACGCGGTGTAGAGCATGAATGCCACACAGAATCTCTCGATTTTGCACTTGCATTTGCGGGATTTTTGTACTGCAAAAAATTAGTTGAACTTCGATGCTTAACAGAAGGAAGCCTTAACGTTTGGTATACTAACCCCGAAGAATCCTCTGTAAAAAAACTCAAAAATGTATACATCACAGTGCTTGATGAATCAAACCGAGATGTAACTGGGCCAGACAAAATCGTTGTAATAAAAGGATACGGTGATGAATCTGTCGGTACTTTCCCGAGATAGGCACTGATGTAAAACTATTAACCTCTCAGATATTTGATGAGGGGTTTTTATTTGACTTTCTAACAAAACAAAGTATAGTTAGAAAAATTTAACACATGCCCGATCAAAAAGGGTGGCTTGGGTATTACGAGAATCGTGGTACTAAACCTCGCATGGAGGTTATTGAGTCTATAAAGTATGTGCGGGAACCGTGCGATGCGCTTGATCTTGGGTCCGGTGCATTTGTTGAAAGTAAGTATTTGCTTGGAAATGGTTTTAGTGTACTAGCTGTCGACCCCGAAGAAGGGTTGAAACCTATTGCGCGAGACCTCGTCTCAGAGAGGTTCAACTTCGAATGCAGTAAAATAGAGGACTTCAATTTCCCATTGAATGTATTCGGCTTTGTCTGTGCAAACTACTCTCTTCCATTTATTCCAAAAAGCAAGATCCAACGAGTGTTTAGGTCAATTCGCAACTCTATGCAAAACGGCGGGATACTCTGCCTTCAATTATTTGGCATTAACGATGGGCTAAATAAAAGGTGGAGATCAACCGCTTTTTATTCCGAAGACGAGGTAATCCACCTCATTG
>CAYLWR010000018.1:0-2307 GCA_964387755.1 uncultured Candidatus Saccharibacteria bacterium
ATCGAAACATACGGCATTGCTGCCTTTAACAAAGCATGCAAGGACTCAGTGTTTACCTATATCAAGGACTGGGAAACATTTACCGACCGTATTGGGTACTGGGTAGATAAGTCGAGTGCATACTACACGTTCAATCCTTCATATATGGAGAGCCTTTGGAATATCATTGGCAAGGTTCATGAAAAGGGACTCCTCTACAAAGACTATCGCGTCTTGCCGTGGTGTGCGCGCTGCGGTACGACTCTTGCAACGCACGAGCTCGCGCAGGGGTACCAGGATGACAAGGATCTCACGGTCTATGCAAAATTCCCTATTAAAGGCTTTGACAAGGCATACTTTGTGGCGTGGACGACGACGCCGTGGACGCTCCCAGGGAATGTCGCGCTCGCAGTAGGAGCAGACATCGATTATGTCGAAGCAAAGGTAGGGGAGGAAGTGCTCGTCGTTGCAAAAGACCAACTCTCAGTACTGGGTGATGGGGTAGAAGTGATCGCCGAACATGCGGGGAGCGAGATGGTTGGTATGGAATACGAGCCGCTCTATGACGTATCCTTACTTCATTCAGAAACTGCATACAAAATATATGCAGCAGATTTTGTCACGACCAGTGACGGTACTGGTATTGTGCACATTGCACCAATGTATGGAGCAGATGACTTTGTCGTTGCTACAAAGCACAACCTGCCAAAGGTACACACGGTGGATGAGGCGGGGCATTTCACCATAGACATCGACTTTCTCAAAGGGAGATTTGTCAAAGATGAAGAGGTTGCAGTCGACATCATCAAGGATCTTGCTAATCGCTCATCTGGCTCGCTCCTTTTCAAAAAGGAAAAGTACGAACACTCATACCCGCATTGCTGGAGATGCAAGACGCCGCTTATCTACTACGCGCGCGATAGTTGGTACATCCGTATGTCCGATCTCAAGGACAAGCTCATTGCAGAAAACCAGACTATCAACTGGGAGCCAGATCACATCAAGGAAGGTCGTTTTGGCGAGTGGCTCGAAGGACTCAAGGACTGGGCAATCAGCCGCGAGCGCTACTGGGGTACGCCGCTCCCGATATGGCAGGCAGAGGATGGCGAGAGGTTAGTTGTTGATAGTGTTGCGACGCTCAAGAAATACACAAAGAAGTCAGGGAATACGTATTTTGTAATGCGACACGGACAGACAGATCATAATGTTAAGAATATTCTCAATTATAAAAATCGTGATCTTTACGATCTTACTCCTACAGGGAAAGAAGAAATAGATCGTAGTGCAGAGTCGTTACAGAATGCAAATGTAACAATAGTCTATACATCTCCATTCCGCCGAACGAAAGAAACAGCGTATATAGTTGCAGATAAACTTGGTATTCCTCGAGAAAATATAATAGAGGATGAAAGACTTAGTGAGCTCAATGTTGGAGAATTGGATGAAAAGTCAAAAGAAATATTTTTGAAATGGGAAGAATCAATTACCTCCTATGATGAAGCTGTTCCAGGCGGCGAAAGCTATAACGATGCAAAACGACGCTTTGGGCAATTCCTCTATGAGATTGATACTCATCATAAAAATGAAACTGTGCTAATTGTAGGGCACGGTATCACAGTAGAGTCGGCACAAATAGTCGCAGAAGGCGGTGATGAGAAAGTGTGGCGTGCAAAGCCGGATTCTTTCTCTGCAAAAAATGCTGAAATACGTTCTATAGATTTCGCACCGCTTCCACACAACAACGATTACGAACTCGTCCTCCAGCACCCATATGTTGATGATGTTGTACTCGAGAAAGACAGTAAAGAGTTTCGTCGTGTCAAAGAGGTGATGGATGTATGGTTTGATAGTGGCTCAATGCCATTTGCACAAGATCATTATCCATTTGAGCACCAGGACGACCTTCCATATCCAGCTGACTTTATCAGTGAAGCAATCGACCAGACACGTGGGTGGTTTTATACGCTCCTAGCAGCGGGAGTGCTCATGGATCGCGGTACGCCGTACAAAAATGTGAT
This sequence comes from uncultured Candidatus Saccharibacteria bacterium, assembly GCA_964387755.1. Taxonomy (GTDB): domain Bacteria; phylum Patescibacteriota; class Minisyncoccia; order Phycocordibacterales; family UBA9973; genus UBA4124. Next base: position 1,998 of record CAYLWR010000018.1, read on the forward strand.
CTGTCTCGGACACCTCCTCGACAAGGACGGCAAGAAAATGAGTAAGTCTATCGGCAATATCGTCGAGCCATTTGAGCAAATTGAAAAATTTGGTGTGGACGCAGTGCGGTACTGGATGTACTCAGTTAACCAAGCAGGCGAGAGTAAAAACTATGACGAGAAATCCGTTGCCGAAATCAATAACAAAGTATTCAATCTCCTTGGCAATGTGTATTCATTTTATGAACTCTACCGTGACAAGAGTCTCGAAGGGCACTACACGGAAAGTAGTAATGTACTCGATCAATGGATCATCGCACGGCTCAATCAA
>CAYLWR010000019.1:0-12708 GCA_964387755.1 uncultured Candidatus Saccharibacteria bacterium
GACCAGTAGACTTCACCGGTTTCTTTGTGGACGAGTTTTACGAGATTATCTTGTGACATAATGGCGAAACTATACCAGAACCCACTCTTTTTTGCAATATAGAGTTGCTTGACTTTATAGGTATATATGCTATAATGATAAAAATTTAAATCATGAATAACAATACTACTGTTCCGACCCCAAAACACGGGGACAAGCAAACAACTTCTGATGGCAATTATCTTGTATGCATCCACGAGCCAGGAAATCAGAAGAAGTTTTTCTATATGACACCTGCAGGAGTGTACAAACCAAACCCGTTCTCCATCAGAAATAAACAATTTCTGAATAAAAGCGAGTGGAACTGGTTATATGGAAAAACACAGAAAGTTGAAGCGTTAACAGAAACAGAGCTTGCAGTAGCAGAAGACCTGTTTCATTACATCAGGCAAGATGTAACTACTGAGTGGGATATAAAGGATGTGCGTAAAAGCATGCAAATACTTGCTTCACAAGCATCATCCTCAGGAGGAAGTATTCGCGGACTAAGCAATCTCGCGGAACGGTTCGCAAATTAAAGTATACCCGCAAAATTATTATAATAATTTTGCGGGTTATTTATTTGCATGGTACAACTATATTCATGATGAAGCTTTCCAAGAAGAATAAAAAGAAATTGGAAAAGAGTGCGGACGTCGCGACTCGTTGGATTGGCTCAACTGCATCACTCGTCACCCATACCACTCTCTTTGCGATTGCATTCATCATTCCCCTCTTTGGTATCCCGTTTGATCGAGTACTGCTCGTACTCACTACGATCGTTTCGCTCGAAGCAATCTATCTTTCTATATTTATTCAAATGTCCGTAAACAAAAACACTGCTGATATCGAGGAGATTGCAGAAGATGTGGAAGAAATTCAGGAAGACGTCGAAGAGATCGAAAAAGATATCGATGAAATCCAGGAAGATGTGGACGAGATCCAAGAGGATATCGAAGAGATCGAGGAAGATAGTGATCAAGATGTAAAGATCGAGAAAAAGGAGCAAAAAACCCTTGAGTCAATCCAGTCTACCCTCGCAAAACTTCACGAAGAAATTGAACGGTTAAAAAAGAAATAAAAAAATTCCTGAAATAAATCAGGAACTTAATGGGTGTGGTTTCAGCAGGTCTACAACGTCGTGCGCTGCTTATTCGAGCTCATGAGAACAAAAGTTATAACTGTGAGAAAAAGGAGGAGAGGGGTAATGAATATCCATACACCATTATCAACTGGTTTTCCTGAGAAGTTATATCCTTCAGTCATCGATCCACCTGCAGCAAATACTGTTGCAAGAGCAAGTAAGAAAAATATCTTTTTCATAACTTATTGATTTTTGAGGTTCTGAATAATTATAGCAATATTTAAATTATTTGTCAACTATATACTATTTCCCTATTTACATAAGGCTTTTTGAGTTCTATTGACTATATATATAATTACTGGTATTGTTTTGCAAAATATTCTTCATTAAACAACTTAAAAAATGAGGCAACTAAAAATCGCTACCCAAATCACCAACCGTGATTCACAAGCGGTTGAGAAGTATTTACAGGAGATTTCAAAAATTGAATTGATCACCCCGGAAGAGGAGACCATCCTTGCCCAGAAGATCAAGATGGGAGACCAGCGTGCATTGGATAAACTTGTTCAGGCTAACTTACGTTTCGTGGTATCTGTTGCAAAGCAGTACCAGCACCAGGGGCTTTCCCTTTCGGATCTCATCAATGAGGGAAACCTTGGGCTTATCAAAGCAGCACAACGCTTCGATGAAACCAGGGGTTTCAAGTTCATTTCCTACGCTGTGTGGTGGATTCGTCAAAGTATCTTGCAGTCACTTGCCGAGCAAGGTAGACTCGTACGCTTGCCACAGAACAAGATCGGAACTTACAATAAGGCAAACAAAGCTTATGCAGCATTTGAGCAGGAACATGAACGTGAACCTTCTACCGAAGAGCTTGCCGAGTTATTGGAAATGAGTGAGACTGAGATCAACAATATCTTCCAGAGCAATACCCGTCACATATCACTGGATGCACCCGTGCATGAAGCCGAGGATGTTGCCATGAGTGATCTATTGAAGGGTGGTTCTGAAGCAGACGAAAACATCATGTATGATTCTCTAAAAAAAGAGATCAGGCGTGTCCTAAGCAAACTTAATCCACGTGAAGCAGAGATCGTAAATGCTTATTTCGGATTGGATGGAGAGAATGGTGTTACGATCGAGCAGATCGGTCAGAAATACGATCTCACCAAAGAGCGTATACGCCAGATCAAAGAAAGGGGCATCAAACGCCTGCAGAAAGGCCGTTACAGTGGAGCACTGAAGGCGTATTTGGGTTTGGGGTAAAACATTACAAATAGTATCCGGACAATTGTTCGGATGCTTTTTTATATTTTGAATTCGATGACATCACCATCTTTGACGATATATTCCTTGCCTTCAGTGCGCACCTTGCCTTTGGCGCGCGCTTCAGCATATGAACCAGCATCGAGAAGGTCGCTCCAGTACACGACTTCGGCGCGAATGAATTTGTCCTTGAAGTCAGTATGGATGGATGTCCCTGCGATCGGCGCAGTACTGCCTGCCTTCATCGTCCACGCGCGTGTCTCATCGGGTCCTGTCGTAAAGAATGTCTCAAGTCCGAGAAGTTTGTACGCTGCAACGATCAGATCATCAAATCCTTTTTCAAATACACTATCGATCTTTACAAATGCACCCGGTACTGCAAACTCTACGTTTTCATTTGCTTCAGACGTATTGAGTACATAGAGCATTGGTTTGAGCGTGAGCAGGTTGAGTGACTTGATGCTAAATTTCTCTTCATCAGTGAGCGCTGCATCTGCGGCGAGTTTGCCTGCTTGGAGGAGCGCATCGATACGCGTCACAATATCGTTTTCTCGGATTGCGTCCTTGTCCCCTTTCTTTACATCCTTCGCAAGGTTTGCGATACGCTTGGTGACGACTTCCATATCGGCAAGGATCAGCTCGAGGTTGATAACGCCGATATCTGATAATGGATCAATCGCATTTGCGACATGGATCACCCCAGGGTCCTGAAAGACACGCACGACATGTGCGATCGCATCAACTTCACGGATGTTATTGAGAAATTTATTACCAAGTCCTTCCCCTTTCGACGCTCCTGCAACAAGCCCTGCAATGTCGACGAACTCGATCGCGCTCGGGATGGTCTTTGCAGATTTTGAAAAATCAGAAAGCTTCTGAAGGCGCTCATCAGGCACGGGCACGATACCGACCGATGGATCGATCGTGCAAAATGGATAGTTTTCTGCCGGCACACTTTTCTTGGTGAGCGCGTTAAAGAGCGTACTTTTCCCGACATTTGGTAGGCCGACGATTCCGATAGATAGCGACATAGGTTTTGATAGTATCAGATTTCTATATGTTTGACAAAGACAATGTTTGGTCGTAAGGTAAAGAAAAAAATTAAAATGAGTACAAAATCAGATGTAGTTAAAAATACTACCGAACCACTGTTCGATCCAAACAAAAAACATCCAAGTCATAAAACACGTCCTGCAATGGGTGCATCCAGTTATGATGAAAAATGTATATATTGTGGCGCCACTGACCAAGTACCCGGCGGCTGGGGAGAACTTGCAAAACCGTGTTCAAATCCCAACGGTCCTGAAAAGTATTAAAAAAATAATAAGGACCTCTTGCTTCCATTCTAAATGGAAGCTTTTTATTTCCCCATCAACTTCATGAGCGGTGCGAGTTCCTCACGATACTTTGCGATTTGGGATTTGTATTTCTCCATCACTGATACTGCAGCGTACATTTAATTCATGCCGCCTTTTTTCTTTTCTTCAATATCCTTTTGGATATGTTCAAACAGCGCCTTTACTTCCGGATTGGATTCGAGTGCCTTGAGGGATGCTGCGAGCTCCGGATGCTCATCGAGCGTACGCGCGATCTGCTCTGCCTGTTCCTTGTCTACCCCCTTCATTTGGAGGGTCTTTTTGATGAAAAATGATTTGAGTCCCATAGGTCATGACTATACCAGAAATAGGACTATAATGGAACATATGACTCCCGCCGAAGGACTCCTCGAGCTCCATGAACACTGGGCACAGATCAATACCTGTCCCCTCAAGCACACCGGAGTACGGCCAGTATTTGGGAATGGCAATCCGAGGGCCCGTGTTGTGTTCATTGGTGAGGCTCCAGGGAAAAAAGAAGATGAAACCGGCATACCGTTTGTAGGCGCTGCGGGAAAGTTCCTCAATGAAATGCTCGAGTCGATCACTATGAGTCGTGATGATATCTACATCACCAATATCGTGAAGTATCGCCCACCCAACAACCGCGATCCTGAACCAGAAGAAAAAGATACCTGTCGCGACTGGCTCCATGCTGAGCTCGACTTCATCAAGCCCGATCTTATTGTATTTCTCGGACGGCATTCGATGAATGATTTCTTCCCTGCTGAAAAAATATCGGAGGTGCACGGCAAACTCATGGTAAAAAAGTTCGCACATATCGCAACCACACACTTCCTCCCGCTCTACCACCCCGCTGCCGCACTCTACAACGGATCACTGCGCGATGAGCTCATGTTCGACTTCAAAAAAATCCCCTTGGCACTCAAGAAAATTGGGGAATAAAAAAATGGCACATACTCCTATGTATGCGCCATATGCAATTTCTTGATACGTATCACACTTTCATCTTCCGAAAATGTGCTGCCCATTTGTCTTCCTTTGGTTTAGTGATTTGCACTGCTACATTTCTTACTTTTGCCATAAATGACAACTTCTTCTTTTCTTCCATCTTTATTCCAGGAAATGCATACTCACGCTCTGTAAGCTCATATGTTTTTGGGGAAGGTTTTTTGAAACGCATAGTTATTATTTGCTTTGTTGAAGCAAATAATGCTTTCAACGAAATCTTCTTTTTACCAAGATAGAAAAATGCCTTACGTTGCCATAGCCATACAAATTTTTTCCTTTTACGAGTTTTTTGTTTTTTGATGGCCGCATTACGAGCCTGGATTATTGCAGGATCATCTCCTTTGAAAAAATCACTTTCTTTTTTACTGTTTTCGATCTGGTATATTTTTTCATTAATACCCGAGTTGCCAACCCTGGTTGGATCATCAAAGTATTGAAGAATCAGATCGAGATTTTCGGAGTCAAGCTGAGTTGAAGTAAAACGTTCTCCTGTTCTGTTGCCAAAGTCTTTTTCAAAATCTCGTATTTGGGAAGGAATCACTGGGGGTAGTGTGTTCGTTTTTCGTTCCATTTTTATCAAGTTTTGTAGTACTATACCTCTATATAAAAAATAGTCAATATACTATTCAAGCGAGCAGCCGCCGTGAACTTTGCGGTACTTTTTCCCCTTTTTGAAGACACCGAATACATATGAGAGCGGCAAAATGTGTGCAAAATATCGAAAATCAACAACACTTCGAAGAATCCATGGCAGAAATCCAGTCATGAGGAATGAGCCATGGTTCACGAGTGCCCAGTTCACTCCGATCGGTATTACAAATGTCGGCTTCTTTGGAACAAATGGACGAGGAGATCGAGATTGTTCAAGTGCACTAATGGCATGAGCGATGTATTTACCATGTTCAATGGCAGTCTGCGCAAGTCCGCTATAGGTAGTCGCCGCACCATCCCCTGCAATAAAAATACGGTTGTCCGTAGGGAGTGTGAGTATCGGGGTTACCACGACCCGCTTGCGCTCATCAAATGTTGCTCCAGGGAGAGTCGTGTACGCGCTGTTGATCCGAGTACCCGCAGTCCAGATCACGGTGTGCGAATCCATTGACATATCTTTGAGGATCACTTCTTCGACTTCCTGTTCGGCAAGTGTGCGATTTACAAAAATATTGACTCCCATTTTGCGCAGACGCGCTTCTGCCTTGACTGATACCGCTGGCGGAAGTGTTGGGAGTACTCGGTTGTTTGATTCAATCAAATCGATCGTGACAAAGCTCGGGTCAACTCCAAACGTTGCAGCGAGTCGCGTGAGATAACTACGCAGGTCTCCTGCAAGCTCAACTCCTGATGGACCTCCTCCTACGATGAGTACATGTAGTATTGATACCATCTTTTCTTTTGTCATTCCCTGTGCCGCAGTAAAGAGTTCACAGAAATGTTGCTTGAGTTTGAGTGCTGCAGCGACTGATTTGAAACTATAGGAAAGATCGGGCAATCCCTTGATGTTGAAAAAGTTTGTTTCGCTCCCGAGCGCAAGGATGAGATAGTCATAACGCTCTTCTTGAGTGCCGGTTGCTGTCTTGATCGTGATGACCTGTCTCGACTGATCAACTCCAGTGTATTCACCCTCGATGATGGTGAAAGGGTTTTTTGGAAAGATCCGCTGTATCGGTACTGACACTTCTATAGGGAGCGCACCAGTGACGAGTTTGTACAGCGCAGGGTAGTACTCAAAGGTCGTATGTTTAGTCACAAGAACAATCTCAACGAGCGCCTTCTGGCGACGGAGTGTTTTGATAAGTTCGATTCCCGCAAAGCCGCTACCGACTACTACGACTCGAGGAATGGGTGATGTCATGGCACTAGTATATCGCCTCGTTGCAAAGCCGCAAATAACGCTTTTTTGCATGGTATACTCTGTAATATGCAGTCTTCCCAGTCGTCACAAGGAAAGATCGATCCCCAACAACCAAGCACCGAAACGGTCTTTCTCGAAATGGTCAATACCTACCAAGACGCTATCTTTCGATTTTTATACTTCAGAGTGGGCAACCGAGCAACCGCAGTCGATATCACCCAAGACACCTTTACCAAGACCTGGGGGTATCTCGCCGGAGGCAAGACGATCGACTATCCAGAAGCCTTCCTCTATCGAGCAGCAAAGAATGCATTGATTGATTATTACAAGAAAGAAAAGGCTGGTTCGCTCGATACGATGCTCGACGCCGGATTTGATCCTGGTAGCGACAAGGATACCGATGAGATCTTGCGCAGCGATGATATCGCAGAAGTACGATCTCTCCTTGATACTCTCGACGAAGAAAGTCGGCAGATCATGTTCCTCAGGTACACCGAAGAAAAACCGATCGAAGAAATTGCGGATCTCTATGGCAAAAGCGTAAACGCCATGACGGTTCATATCCATCGAATCATCAAAAAACTACGCGCACTCTACTCAGAAAAACATGCAACCTAAATTTGAACAACTCCATACCCTCAAATCTCTCACACTCACCGATGCTGAGCGTGGGCGTATTCGAGCACATGTGACCTATCTCATGACAACTCGTGAGCCTGCTCCAAGTCGTGTGAAGTCATTTATTGAGCGAGGCGTGTATCATGGGCTCCGGATTGCACTCTCGAGCTTCCTCTTCTTTATATTCATTGGCGGGACCGTATCTGCGGTTGCAGACAGCGCACTCCCTGGTGATCCACTCTATGCGTTCAAACTCAACGTGAATGAAGAAGTGAAAGGTCTTTTCAAAAAAACTCCTGAACAAAAAGTTGCCTACAATGCAAAGCGTGTCGAAAACCGCGTGAATGAAATCAAGACCCTTGCCGCTGCAAAGACGCTCACCAAGGCAAAGCAAGCAACGGTGCAAAAGGCGCTCGATAGTCATATCAAGGAACTCTCAACAGATCTCAATACGCTCAGTGCAGTCGCGCCGAGTGCAGCACTCACTGTAACAACCAATCTCGAAGAAACACTTAAGGCAAATCAAGAATCTATCGCACAGAGCGAAACGCTTGATAGTACTGCAAAAGAAACAGCGCTCACAACCGTTGCAAGCACGATCCAAGAAGTATCGAACCAAGAAGTAAAAATCATTTCAAAAGAAATTGATGCACTCTCAACGGACGTCTCTGCGACTACGACCCCTTCTACTAGTTTGACTACTACAACACCTCCTACGCCCCATACTCCTGTCGAGCCATAAACCGCTCGAGGAGTATCGACAAGCCGATAACGAATAACGCGACCGCGCCAAAAATAATACTTTTGGTGCGGTTTTGTATTGGAGTAGTACTAGTATCTGTATCATCAGTAAATGAGGGAGCACTCGCAACAAGATCTGCTGGTTCAGTATCGTATACACTTGCATCATCAGATATCTCTTGAGAAATTACTGAAGAAGCATCAATAGTTTGGGTTTGTTCTGGTACTACTGCGCTCCCTGATGGATCAAGTAGTGTGACACGCTGCGCCTTGGCAATACCAAATACCTTTAGCGGGATAGTCGCCGTTGCCTTTGCTGCAAGTACAGTCATATCCGGAAGAAGGATGGTACGACCCGCGACTACAATACTCCAGCCAGTAAGGTCGACCACGGTACTACTTGTGTTTTTGAGCTCGACCGCAGCCCCGTCTATAATCGATGCGCTCACGGTAGGAGCTTTGACCTGAACCACCTTTGATCCGATGAGTGGTGTGTACTCATGAGCGAAATCCTTGTATGAAAAAGAAATTGTATAGGTACCTGGATATTCGTAGGTATGCATGATTGGCGCAACAGCAACTTGCCGTATCGTCGTACCATCTCCCATGTTCCAATAGAGATCTCCTTCATTCAAGCGGTAGTTGTACTCAAGGAGTGGTTGGGCTTCATAGCGGTAGGGTACCCCTTTGTAAATAGTACTCGGCACGGTAAATGCAATCTGTGGTTTATTGGGAGAGACCTTGGGAATGGGATATGGATCTACGGGCTCCTCTTCTTTTGGAGACTCGCCGTCTTGTGAAGTATCGTTTGTTCCTCCTTCGAACGGTGCCTTGGGCGTAGGAGGTGCAGTGCGCCATGTAGTGCCATCAAGTTGCATCGTATCCTTGGTGGCTGCATCCCCTGCCGGCCAGCCTGATGCAAAACTCAGTGTATCTTTGGCGCTTCCTGTAGCATCTTTGAGGATGAGGTCTTCTCCTGTATTTGCAAATCCACTCGCCCCAAATGGTCCAGACTCATCGTCGATACCAGGAACTGCATCTGGTGCAGATGCAGTTGTTCGCTCTACCAACAGATACCCATTCGCTTCAATAGATTTGCTCAGTGTAAACATAACTGCCCCATCACCTTGTACCAATTTCCAGCCAGCGAGACTAACCGCGCTATCGCTATCATTGTAGAGCTCAAACCATTCAGAATACTGACTTGCTATAGTTCCCATCCATGCGATTTCTGTAATGCGAACCGCAGCATGCACACCTTGCGGTATTAGCAACAGCACAAGGAGTACGCTCACAAATTTTTTCATACTATTCGAGTACTTTTTTGAGTTCTTCTGAGGAGACTTCTGCTGATAAGGGCTGCTCTGTAGGCACTCTAGGAGCAGGAGCGTTGGGTGGAGGCGTTGGTAATGACGTAGATGCAGGAGTAGTTGTAGCGGATTTGTCTTTCATCGCACTCTGAAGGGCAGCCTTGAGCATGTCTCTATTTTTTTCAGTCGGACCGCGCTCGGCATGCTTCACAGGTAGCACTGCTTCACGAAGCGGCTTTTCTCCAACGAACGGTTGTTCTGGCTTTTTTACTTCTTGAACCTGAACATCAGTCGGAGTACCGTCGATCGCATCAAGAAGATTCTTGAGTTCTGGAGATGCTTTGACGGTGACTTCATGCGTATGGGTGATCTCTTCTTTATTTTGAACAACGATCTTTTGCTGTGGTGCTGGTTTACTCAGTGCTTTTGCAAATGGTTTGTGGGTCTCTTCTACCTTTTCTCGTGGAGGAAATTGTTTTTTGATGAGGCCTTGTGCGGGAGCCGAGTTACGAATAAATCCACTTGTGTCCTGTTGTCGTGGAGTGAACTGACGCGGCGCTTGTCCGTCTGCAAACGAAAGCTTCTTTTTATTCTTTTGCCGCTCTTCAAGCTCTTTGAGTTCATCTGCACCATCGGCATACCATGCTCTAATCCCCGCTTCCACAGTTTCTTTGGCTGCAGCATAGGTACGCCGTGAGTATTCGATCGCATCGTTGCGGAATGTAATCGCAGGTCGTGCAAGTGGCGGCAGTGTGCGTGCTGAGAACGGCTGCGAACCAATGTCGTTGATCATGAGGGTGAGATAGATCTCCGCCATGCCGAGGTTGATGATGTCATTTGCTGCAAACTGTGGTGCAAAGACTTTTTCAAGTAGTTCTGCATCAAGCGGTCCAACACGAAACGATATCGTCGTACCCACGTTTCCAAATACCGCATCACGGACCTTTTCTTCCATTTGGGCAACGTACTGGTGCGCAATGATGAGGGCAAGACGATATTTGCGCGCCTCGGCGAGGATATCGGCAAAGGTTTCATTTGCAAATGATTGGAATCCGTCGCCGTAGAAATAGAAGCTCGAAAGTCCTCCCATCCGGCTCGCGGAGAGTTCTGCGCGACTCATTGCCCCGAGATAAATCTTGGTGATGATCATTGATCCGAGAAGTGAAGTGTTTTGTTCTCCAATGCGACCTTTGGAAAGGTTGATGATCAAGATCTTTTGTTCATCCATGATCTTGCGGATATCGAGGGTTGATTTCGGCTGGCCGATGATATTGCGGACGAGCGGATTGGCGGTAAACTGACCGATCTTGTTCTGGATCGCCGCACCTGCTTCTTGCATATAGCGCTCACCATACTTTGCGAACTCATCAGTCCAGAAACTCTTGACCGATGGATCAGTGAGGTTCTCCACAACCTTGGTGCGATATACCTTGTCCGAGAGCATACGGTTGACACCGAGAAGTGTTGCATCTGGATACTCGAGAAGTGCCAGCAGAATGTTGTTCAAGATGTACTCCATACGTGCACTCCATGCATCCACCCAGATTTTCTTGAATGAACTCATGAGTCCTGAGGCGACGAGGTGCCGCTTGTCATGTCCCACGTCTTCGAGCACGTTAAATGAGATCGGATTGTCAGTATCAAACGGCGCAAAGTACACGACATCCTTGATACGGTGCTCAGGGATATACTCAAGCATCTTCTCAGCAAATGAACCGTGCGGATCAAGCACCGCAACGCCTTCACCGTGTGCGATATCCTGGATCGCCATATTCTCAAGAAGCGTTGATTTACCAACGCCCGATTTACCGATCACGTACATATGGCGCGTGCGGTCACGACTTTTGATACCAAATTTAATCCGCTGCCCACGCGCATCAGTCTCTGCGAAATATGTAATGTGCTCAGGATCGTATGGAACGGTCATAGATAGAAATAGTATAGCAAATAAAAAAGCCGCTTTAATAGCGGCTTTTAATTTTAGAAAATCGATCAGTAAGAAGGTAAAATTTTGGCGGGAGTCCGGGGATGGCGAACTATTCGTATATCTTTTTCTCTACGCGTGATACCAAGTCTTGGTCTCACATCTGTTTGATAATAACGTCTAGTTCGTTTTGTTTTTAAAATTTCTGATTTTATTTTATTAGGAATAGAGTGGTAAAAAGAAACTTTCTCTTTAGGATTGTTAACTGAAACCCAGTTGTAATCTCTTTTTGAGTTTCCTTTTAATTCCATTCGTTTTTTCTGGGTATCAATTGGACGATGATTTAATGCGTGTACAAGGAATGTAATCTCATCACATGCTCTCTGTATAAATTGATCACCCATCCTTTTGAAGTAGGATGTGTAAATAGCTTTCTCACCCACACCTTTTTTCATTGTAAAGATACGTATCCAAATCCTGCCGGCTTTTGTAAAATTCCTCTGTTTCCTGTCATAGGATGTGCGGATTTTTATTTTATAACCATTGATTTCCTTTTTGAGAGAAACCTGATTCTTTGTTTCTTCAACCCTTAGTAGATCAAGTTCATCGTAATCGATAATCTCCTTGACCTGTAATTCTTCTTCGGGTGTGATTTCGTCAAAACCAAGCCTCCTTACATAATGATAAAACTTACTGAAAAGCATCTTTGCTTCCATTTTTGATAACTCCATTTCTTTTATTGTTTAATGTTCAAAATATTGTTTCTGAATAGACTATACCACATATTCTTAAAAAAGAAAGACCGCTTTCGCGGTCTTTGCTGGAGAAACTATTTTGCTCCCTTTTTTGGTTTCTTCTTTTCCTTTTGCTGTCGGTTGTTACCTTTTGCCATTCTAGTATATGGTTATGCTTGTATGTATATAGTATAAGATCGTTATTCCCTTTCCTCAAGTACCATCATCATGCGCGCAATGCGAAGTTCATCATATGTATAAGTGTCTTTGAAAAATTCTTTGATGGGAGCGAGCTTTGAAGTATCCGCAGACTGGAATGCGCGCTTTATCTGAGTATATCCTTTACGGATCTTGTCGGTGATCAAGTACTCGATGTCTTCATAGCTCAGCCTACTTTCCATAACAAGTTTCTCGATATGACCAAATATAGTCTGCGGTGAGAGACCGCGCTCCTTTGATATAAAGAGTATTGGTTTTGCTTGGAGCACGAGCATGAGGGTTGATTCGAGGGTATCAACCGTAGCTTTCTTGGCCTTAACTGCTTTCTTTGTGATGGTACCACCTGAAGCGATGATGAAATTCTCATGCATCTTTTGAAGTTCAGGTTTTGGAATGTCACCAAAGAGAATTGCAGCTGACTCGCTCTGCGTACTAAAGGTGCTATCGATCGCTAAGATCTTGGGATGGACTTGGAATGTTCGCTCATTCCATCCGAGCAAATGAAGACCATCAAGCGTACGAACACGTGAGAGTGCAACATATCCTTGTCCGTATTCAAATACCTCTGAGAGGTCCATGACTGCACTATCGAGC
>CAYLWR010000020.1:0-15444 GCA_964387755.1 uncultured Candidatus Saccharibacteria bacterium
TAAGCCGTTATTCTTGGTTCGATTCCAAGCGGGGGCACACCTAGATAGCGATGTACTTGTAGAGAACTACTGCAAGTGCCGCGCAGAGTACTGCAAGTACGATACTCGCAACGATCATGAACGCCTTATGGATGTTGTATCGGACTTGTTCCTGTCGCACCGCCGCATGTTCTATAGCGGTCGGGAGTAGTGAGACGATTGATTGTTTTGCAGCGAGTGCGAGCCCTATTGCAGCAGCGTATGACGCGGCCTTGTCTTTGGTGATCGATGGGATCACCTCCTCAAATGAGAAACAGTTTTGCCAGACATTTGCTTCTTGGATCTCATGCCTGAGTGTACCACTGAGATACTCTGCAAGCCCCGGCATGGTACTCACGGATCCAGAGAGAAGGAATTTCCCGAGTGATGCATCGCTCGGATGCCATGACTTTTGTTCATACCAGTATGCAAGTGCACGGTTCACCATATGCTCAACACGCACGAGTACTTCTCCTACTTCCTGAAATGCCTTTGCACCTTCACCTTTTGATGTGATGCCGTGTTTATCTCGAAGTGTACGAGCTGTGTCATGAGATACACCGTGTGCTTGCGCGATCGCGGCAGTGATGGTTGTGCCGCCGCACTCAGCAACATGTGTCACGAGCGGCAGTCCGTTTGCGAGCATACTGATCGCAGTGTCTTCATCTCTGATATCAATCAGTACAAGGTATGCCTCTTCGGCACTCGTCACCGCACGAGCAAGTGCCGCATGTCGAGGTTCGATACCGATGAGCGCGATACCTGCGCGAGTACACACTGCGATGTATGCTTCGACATCTATACGATCCGCAAAAAACACTTGCACCGCAATACCCCCCGAGACATGACCGACCACTCGATAGTCGTAGATAAGGGTATGCGCTCGAGTACCTGCCGCAACAAAGTGTTCGCGCACTACTCGGCGCATGTTCGTATGCTCGTGCGCCGGTACAATGATGAGCTCAGATGCGACCAAGTTCTCAGGAAGTGCCGCATATGCACGACGAATACCCGTATCCTTTCGAAGTTGTTTCAAACACGAGACAGCGCGCGCGGCATCTACGATCCGACCTTCGGCGATCACCCCTCCGGGCCACGAGACTGTTTTGTACGTGACAGGCTCCATACCTGCATCAGTATGACGAAGTCGCATCACGCGAACTTCTGTTGAAGAAAAATCGATTCCGACATGATCGGAAAAGAGACGCTCTACTAATCGCACGCGTGCAGATGACATGTGTCTAGTATATATCTGATCGCTACTATCGCACAGTACTTCCCGGAGTTACTGGATGCTCTGGTACAAGAAATACTGGCTCGCCATCAAGACCATCGACTGCCATGAGCATACCGTGTGATTCAAGTCCCATCATACTGCGCGGCGCGAGGTTTGTTACAAAGAGTAACTGTTTGCCGATGAGCGACTCTGGTGTGTACCACTGTCTGATACCTGAGAGTATCTGTCGTGGCGATTCTTCTCCGAAGTCGAGTGAAAGCTTGATCAGCTTTTCTGATCCTTCGACTGCTTCTGCAGCTACTACCTTGCCGATCTGTGCCCGTACTTTTTTGAATTCATCGATAGATATGTGTTCCATGGTGTGTATTGTATGTTACTTTTTCTGCTTATCAAGAAACCGCTGAAGAATAATCGCCGCCGCTGAGTCATCACGATTTCCTGCAGCAGTTTGGTAGCGATGCGCTTCGACTGTTGAGAAGTCTTCTCGCTGAGGACTGATCGGTATGCTTACTTTTTCAGCAAGCTTTGTGGTGAAAGCCGCAACACGTCCTCCGAGATCATTTGATTCACCATTTGTTGCTCGTGATTCTCCGATGACGATTGCCCCGATGTTCTCTTGGTCTACGAGCTCTACGATTTTATCGATGGCACTTCCTGTATCGAGTATTTCCTTTGGAAAGGCAAACGATGCTTCGTCATCAGAAATGGCGACCCCGACCCGTTTTGTCCCATAATCAATCCCGAGATATTTCATACTTTGCAATAGTACCACATATAGATATTCGGTATACTGGATGAGTGGCTGAGTATTACAAAAGAAAACCAAATACAAACTGCCTTGTTTGTGCAAAAGAAATCTATCGACGCCCCAACGAGTTGAGTTCTATTGAGCGTAGGGTGTTTTGTAGTATGAAATGTTACGGCATTTCACAAAGAAAAGAAATTCCCTGCCTAGTGTGTGGCACTCCAATTCTTTCTGGATTTAATAAAAAGACATGCAGTAGAGCGTGCGCAAATAGTAATCGCATTGGGATTCAATATAACCGCGGTTCACTTGGGGACAAAGCTATTTCTCAAAAAAGAATCAAGATCCGCATTATGAAAGAACGAGGTAGTGTATGTGAGCGATGTGGGTATGCAAAAATGGAAATACTCCATCTTCATCACAAAAATAGGGACCGGACCAATAATAATCCCCAAAATCTTGAAATTTTGTGTCCTAATTGCCATTTTGAAGAACATCTTGTAAAGTAGTAAAACTCGGAAGCGTGGATGAGTGGTTTAAATCAACGGTCTTGAAAACCGTCGCCTCGAAAGGGGCCGTGAGTTCGAATCTCACCGCTTCCGCAAATTACGTGTATACTAACGGTATATGGATATCATTAAAGGAAAAGTGTCAGGATTTATGGACTTTATTAGAGAGCAAGGGGTTGTCGGACTTGCGATCGGTTTTGTGCTTGGAGGCGCAGTATCAAAGACTGTCTCGTCACTCGTGGACAACATCATCAATCCCCTCGTCGGCCTCCTCATGGGCAAGGTCAACCTCGTCGACAAGGTGCTTGTGATCGGAAGCGCAACTATCAAGTGGGGTGCATTCATTTCTACCATCATCGACTTTGTTATCGTTGCGGCAGTCGTATACTTTGGATTCAAGGCACTCGGCCTCGACAAACTCGATAAGAAGAAAGAGTAAGTGCTATACTTGGTGCATGATCACCTGGACTGCACCAGAATTTGAACAAAAAGACCGGCATCCAGATTGGCTCTGGTATGCCGGTCTTGTATTTGGTATTGCAGCAACACTTTGTTTCTTTTATGGAAACACCTTTTTTGGAATTTTCCTCATCATCGCTGGGGCATGCGTGATCATCTTTGCAACACGACCACCAACACCATTGACGATCGTCCTTGATGAGAAAGAATTCTCGGTAAATGAACAGCGCATTCCCTACGAGCGTGCAAAGCAGTTCTGGATTGACGAAACAGAAAAACCAGATAAGCTGTTAGTGCTCATCAAAGGCTCTGTAGTCCCAATGCTCAGCCTTCCCCTACAGGATGTGAGCGCGCAGGCCGTACGTGAAGAATTGCTCAAGCATCTTCCCGAGGTCATGATGCGTGAATCGTTGGGGATAAAGATTGCCGAGCGCCTTGGATTTTAATATTTGCTCCCGTCGTTCAATGGATAGGACGTAACTTTGCGGAAGTTATGATGTAGGTTCGATTCCTACCGGGAGCACAAGCGAGTGAATGGAAAAGTTTATTTTTACAGTTCCGAGCGCGAGATCCCGGCGCGGAGCGGTACTGGGAGCACAACAAAAAAAAGCCCGCGCACGGCAGGCTTAGATAGAAAATACTTTTTAGTGGGAAAACATTTTTAATAGCGCAATAACACAAGCAATTAATATAGCTTTTATTATTGCGATTTTAAAGTTGATTCCCTTCTTGGTTCGGGTCTGTTGACTCTTTTTTAATTTTTCTAAGATCATCTATAAATATGGTGTTTCCTCATACTTTATACTGAGCAAGACAAAAGTCAAACGCCTGCCCACTTCTTGAGTTCATCGTATACTACTTCCCCACAGAGCCACTTTTTGTTTTCACTATTAAAGAAAAACGGGACGCCGCCACATGCATCTCCCTTGTCACATTCTTTGATGAACTCCATGTTGCGTTTGTCGTGCCAGACTTCTTTGCGAACGATCTGCACCTCTGGATATTCTTTCATGAGCCGTGTTGTGAGCGCGCGCATCTTCTGGCAGTGCGGGCATTCTTCACCGTAGAATTCGTATAACATGAGGCTAGTATATCAAATATAAAAACCACATGATTTCTTCGGTCCTCGGGTCAGTACCAGACACTCAGAAATCATGTGGTTTTTATTTGTATTATTTTTCCTTTGCCATTCGTGAGAGTCGAGCTTTTTTGCGGCTTGCAGTGTTCTTCTTGATGACACCTTTTTTTGCAGCCTTGTCGATTGCGCTATAAGCGTCACTGAGTGCTTCCTTTGCCTTCTTCCAGTCCTTGTTGTGGACGAGTTTTTCGATTGATTTTGCACCTTCTTTGAGGGCTTTCTTGGTACGGGTATTTGCAGCGTGCTTTTTCTCAGATACACGGAGGGCCTTTTTGGCGTTTTTGGTGATTGGCATAACGGCAAAACTATAGCAGGAGTATGGACTTTTCGCAATAGCGGGTAGATATTTGCTATGATAGTGACATGATTGCTCGTATTACCGGCCCTGTCATCGAACGCTTTGAAAAAGGAGTGGTCATTGACACGGGCTCACTCGCCTATGCCGTCTATACTCCGAGTGTGGGCGCTGTCGGCGAACCGCTCACCCTATATACCCACCTTGTGATCCGGGATGATGCACACGAACTCTACGGATTTGAAAAGAGTGAGGAAAAGATACTCTTTACAACCCTCATTGGCGTCTCTGGTGTCGGACCAAAAAGCGCGCTCCAGATGCTCACGATGTACCCACTTGCCGAGCTCGTACGGGCGATACGCGCAGGAGATGCAAAGAGTATTTCCCTTGTTCCTGGTATCGGCAAGAAAACCGCAGAAAAAATCATCATCGATCTCAAAGACAAACTTGTCGGATTTACCGCGAGCGAAGATCGTGAGATCAATGATCTCGTCGAAGCACTACTCTCTCTTGGCTTCAAAGATATAGATATCCGCGCCGCACTACCTTCAGTAGACACTTCCCTTTCTCTTGAACGACAGATCACCATTGCGCTCCAGATCCTAAAGAAATAAACTAGTACTATGCACGGCGAACTCAAATGGTTTCTCCTTCTCTTCCTCGGTCTGTGGATCGCATGGCTTGCAACTGGCGGGCCAAGTCGCATCCAAGAAAATCGTACCCATCCATTCCTCGAGCAGCCGACTGATGGCGGACGGATCTATACCCTCCAAGAGCTCAGAGATGGCACTCGCCCCTAACGACCAAGTATTCGAAAAAGTGCGATTCCTCCAGCAACTGATACATTGAGTGATTCTTTGGTGCCAGCCATAGGTATTTCTGCAACCACAGCAACTTGTTTGAGAATTTCTTGTGGAAGTCCCGTCACTTCATTGCCGAGTATGAGGGCTACCTTATCTGCTGGTGAAATAGTTTTGTAATCAACAGACTCAGGTGATTGTTCGATCGCAATAACTTGTATTCCTTCTACCTGGAGTGTCTGAATAAGTCTGTGAACATCATCATAGAGTTCCCAAGGAATGCTTTTTTCTGCGCCGAGTGCAGTCTTTGCAATATCGCTGCGTGGACGACCAAATCGATCAAGTGGCGCAGGAGTGATCGAGGAGAGATATATCTTCTGGACACCAGCTGCATCTGCAGTCCGAAAGAGTGATCCGACATTTTGCGCACTCCGTATATCGTGCAGAATGAGAATTGATTTCATACGATACGCATGGTATAGTTTTGCTACTTTTTTGCAAGGCAATTTGCAAAATACAGGCCCCTATAGCTCAGTCGGTAGAGCAGCTCCCTTTTAAGGAGACGGTCGCAGGTTCGAATCCTGCTGGGGGCACACCTACTCATACGCTTCGTACCATCTAGATACCACGACATTGATTACCGCAACACGGAACTTGCAAAAGCGTGTAGTGCGCGGTACCGTACTAGAGTATGAAACATAAATCGACTGTGATCTGGATCGTTGCAATTGTGCTTGTCATTGGTGGACTTATTTCACTGTTGGTTGTCGAAGCAAAGAAACCAGGAAAGTATGATGCTGTTGCACAATGTATCACCGATAGTGGCGCGAAGTTCTACGGCGCATTCTGGTGCCCGCACTGCCAAGCGACCAAGGCGATGTTTGGAAAGAGTGCAAAAAAACTCCCCTACGTTGAATGTTCACAACCAGATGGCAATGGTCAACTCCCTATTTGTGAAGAAAAAGGTATCAAGGGATATCCAACATGGGTCTTCGCTGACGGATCACAACTCAACGGTGAGCGCACTATGGAAGAACTCGCCGCAAAGACGAGCTGTACCCCAACACTTCAGCAGGTAACTCAATAACTATGTTCACCACCCTTGCTGCACTTGGCACCATTGCCGTTCAGATCGCGATCGTAGTCATCATCATTGGATGGATTGCAAAGGCGCGTTTTGTATCAGTCGTTGCGCGACATGCTGGATATATTCTCGCAGTGCTATTTACTACAGCAACCGCGCTCAGTTTCGTGTATCAGTACGGCCTAGGGTATGCGCCATGCCTCCTGTGTTGGTACCAGCGCATCGCCATTATCCCGATTGCGATCCTTGCTTGGACTGCAAACCTCCGCCACAGCAAGTTACTCCAAAATCAGACACTCACCCTCGCAGTACTCGGCATACTCGTTGCACTTGTACATGTCTATATCGATGTATTCCCAACAGGTGTAGATATCTGTGGAGCGACAGGTCCGTCATGTCTTGTCCGGTATGTGTACGAATTCGGCTATATCACGATCCCAGTGATGTCTCTGACCACCCTTGCCGGAGGCATTCTCTTGATACTGCTCGCAAAGCGCTATCCACAAGAGTAAGTTGCATATCTGTTCTGATCTTCTATACTTTGAGGTAGAAGTCCTTTAGGGTTAGTGCATATAAACCTTGTCAGTGGAAACTCTGACCCACCTGATCACTCTGCACCTCAAATAGACGATCTTTAAACAATTCTATATATTTTTTAATTAAAAAAATGCCGCTCTCTCATATCGAAGGAGCGGATTTTTATTGCGTAAGCAGTACTTTCTCTATGGCGAGTGCGAGCGGAGTTCCGGTTTGCCACGCACGAGCATGCCCCGTTATGAGAGCGGTGTAGAGCGCAAGGTATGTTTGTTTTTCTTTTGGATTCTTGCTGATCAAGTCTCGTATCTTCCAATACAATATTCCTATGATCGCTTCGACTGGATGATGCGCGAGCGCGCTCTGGTATGCCATCCACCTTGATTTTTTATCTTTTGCAGTGATGGCAAGTGTCGCACCAAAGAGATCGTTTGCCTTGGCAGCCTTTGGAGACTTCTCTGCAAGATGTACAAGTGCCCCTGCTTTTTTAAAAGCAGTAATAAGTGAGACAGGGAGCGCAAGTTCTTCGAAGACAAACACGCTTGGGCTTGCGATCATTTTTTTCATAAGGTCAGTACTCATGGCGGTACTTTCTAGCATGAACTTCACATGAATAACTGGTGGCGTGAGTGTGAAAAGTGAAGGATACAAATACTGCTCGAGATCTAGTACAGATCCATAGGTATCGTCGTAGGGCAAAATCTCAGACCCTGCTGGTATACATTGTGCAAGGTGTTTTGTACGAACTGTTCGGTTGTCAGCAACAACAAGTACAAGCATTAGAGAATTTTGGGTACGGTCTTCTGATAGTCTTTGTACTCCTTGCCATAGGTGCGGTCGAGGATTGCTTCGTATTTATGAAACAAAATATTTGAAACAACGTATCCAATGATCGTGATCAAGAAAAAGAATATCGATCCCGATACGAGCGTATACCCTGTTACAAGGAATACCATACCCAGATGTGTTGGGTTGCGCATATATCGGTATGGCCCGCGATAAAAGTACGCGCCAACTGCCTGCTCGGCACTGTATCGACGAGACGTTGCCTGCGCCCACAAGATGAGTAACGTGCCGACCACAAAACATGCGAGTGTGATTGGGTTGGCATAGGACAAATGAATGCCGAACCCTACGAACGTATCGATAAAGAGTCCGATGATGCTGCAGACAAAGTACACGAGATATGACTGCGCGAGCGTAACATGAACTGAGGGTGTCTTTTCCATACTGGGTATTGTATAGAGTTATTTGAGCTCATCAAGTCGACTTCCGATCCCAGTCGATACAGCAAGCGGAACTTCTGGTATTCCGATATCGATCGGGCTCCGTTCAAAGACCCCTATCATTGCGCGAGTGATTATTTCTTCTGCGGTCTCCTTTACACCTTCTTCTACCTCATACACAAGTTCGTCATGGATCTGCAGTACAAGATGTACTTTGTCGATGAGGTTGTGCTTTCTGAGATCCGCATCGATACATACGATCGCTATTTTGATGATATCTGCATTCGTTCCTTGGATCGGCGCATTAACTGCCATTCGTTCTGCAAATGCACGCAAGAACGGCGCACCACTGGTGATACCGGGGAAATATCTCCTTCGACCGAACATTGTTTCGGTGTATCCATGCTCCTTTGCAAATGCCTTGGTACCCTCAATATATCCGGCAATAGTTGGAAAGGTGGCAAAATAGTTTGCATAGAACTTCGATGCTTCCTCCCGAGTAGTTGCAAGATTTTTCTGAAGTGCAGTGACACCCATACCGTAGAGTATTCCGAAGTTGATCACCTTTGCCTTGCGGCGCATATCGTTCGTGACTGCAGCCATCGGTACTCCGAACATTTCAGACGCAACTCGCGCATGAATATCGTCCCCGCTCGCAAAGGTCTCGGTCAGCCGCTTATCATGGGAGAGCATGGCAAGAACTCGCAGCTCGATCTGAGAATAATCACTCCCGATGAATACGTGTCCAGGGGATGCAACAAATCCATGTCTGATTTGCTTGCCCGCATCTCCTTTGATCGGGATGTTCTGGAGATTTGGGTTGGTCGAAGAAAATCTGCCCGTTGCAGCACCGTTCTGGAGGAACGTGGCGTGCACTCGCCCATCTTCTTTGACATGCCCAAGGAGCGCCTCGACATAGGTCGTGAGAAGCTTCTGTATTTCTCGATACTCAAGTAGCTTGGGAATGACTGGATGCGCATCGATGAGCGATTCGAGGGTCTCGGCATTGGTTGTGTATGCGCCACTTGCCTTTTGTTTGCCTTTGGGTTTGAGACCGAGCGTGCCAAAGAGGAGTTCCGAAAGTTGTTTTGGAGAATTGAGGTTGATAGTTGTACCGGTAAGCTCGGCAACCGCTGATTCGATGTCTGCAAGCTGCGCCTTCATACGCTCTCCGAGATCCGTGAAGTACGGCTGATCGATCATGATGCCACGCTGTTCCATTTCGATAACAACAGGAAGGAGTGGTTCTTCTATCTTTTCATAAATATCGAGCGATTGTTTCTTGGCAAGCTCTTGGAGGATCGCATCGTATGCTTCCTTGAGTGTTTTCTTGCGAGTACGATCAAGGATCGCGTTGTAGTCAGGGTGTGGATGTTCTGAATAGAGCACCCACAGCGCAATGGATGCTCGGCGAAGCAACACTGGGTCAACATCTTCACTCGGAACATCTTCTGCAAATGAAAAGAGTTTTCGTAGACGCGGCACTAGGCTCCTGAATTCATATTCAGTAACTTTGTTGAGGATTTCTTCTTGCAACACCGTGTCTCGATATGGTACTTCTGGCAAGTGATAGGTTATCGGTGCATCGCGCCTGATGGTGGCAAGTGTCTTTGAAAAGAGGGCATCGTCTTTGTGTTCAAGAAGTATACGAACAATGCGATCAGTGAGCCCTGCACTTTTGCCGCTCGCTGGATCTTTTTCGAGTGCAGCATAGAGTCCTTCGATTGATCCAAAGGTTTGCATGATCGTCGTTGCAGTTTTCTCACCAATACCTGGTACACCGATGATGTTATCGGATGGGTCCCCCCTGAGTCCTTTGTAGTCGACGAGTTGTAGTGGAGTAAAACCATATCGATCAACAACTGCTTTCTCATCATAGAGCACCGTGTCATTTACCCCTTTTTTAAGGGTGAATACTTGCACCTTCTTGCCTGTAACAAGTTGGAGGGTATCCATATCTCCTGATGCGATAATGATATTCACAGCTGGATCGTCACTATACTGCGCAACGAGCGTGCCGATCACGTCATCAGCTTCAAATCCTTCTGCATCAAGACATGGGATACGAAACGCCGCAAACAGATCTCGCGATGTTTTGAGTTGTGCAACAAGATCATCGTCTGCCTTTACTCGCCCTTTCTTGTAGTCATCATACGCAAGGTGTCTGAATGTTGGCTTTGGCAGATCGTACGCTGCAACGATCGCGTCAGGCGTGAGCTCCTCAATGATACGGATGAGCATGGCAGCGATGCCATAGAGCGCACCGGTTGGTACACCCGCACTATTGGTGAAGTTTGGAAGCGCGTGATACGCGCGGTGAATGATCGCGTGCGCATCGAGTATGACGAGAGTTTTTTGTGAATGCTTCATAGTTGTTGTATATGACGACCTCTATTAGTGTGCGTGATCTCAAAACGCTGTGTAGCTGGCGGTAGTGCTGCGAGTATACGCTCTGGCCACTCGATCATGATCAGTGTTCGAGGTGTATCGATGAGCGTCTCCCACCCGAGCGCCGCAAGCTCTCTAATATCTTCGATACGATATGCATCGATGTGTACAAGCTGATCCCATGAGGGATCTGTAAGCTCGTAAAATTTCGCAATGACAAAAGTCGGGCTCACGACTACAGCACTACTTCCGAGCTCTTTTGCAAGGGCCTGAACAAGCGTTGTCTTCCCCGCGCCCAGATCTCCTATGAGGCCTACAACCGTTGCACCCAGCTCTTGTGGCACAATACTCTCTCGCAATGTGTGCGCCACAGCTCCGATATCTGGTTCGGCATAGTGTATATCCATGCACCGATTCTAGCACAATACAACATCCCCGCTTGTGGCGGGGATGTTGTTCCTTGTGTGATGGAGTTATTTAAGCGTTGTTCTTCTTGTATACGTTACGAGCAAGAACAATAAGGGCGAGAATCACAAGGATGAGCAAGAGCCATCCGAGCAGTGTATGTGGAAGGAATGATCCGAATCCAACAACACTTGCACCGAGAATGTTTGGACAATCATTAGAGACGGTGATGAGCGCATATGCGATCGCGTCTTCTTGTGCATGCGTCTTGGTGTTGGTGTACACCACCGTTGCTGTTGCAACTGCAAGGTTACCACGAATAGCAGTATCATTTACACGAGCATGGATAGTGATAGTACCCTGTTCACCTGGACGTACATCGCCAAGGTCGATAGTAAGGGTACGGTCAACTACTTCATAGTCGCCTCGTGATCCTGAGAGGTAGGTGATCTCTTTTGGATGAGTAAATCTGAGCACAGTGTTATCAAGTGTCTGAGTTGAAGTGTTTCGATAGGTGATAGTGTAGTCCATGAGACCGTTCACGCACATATGGTCGTATACACTTTCAACACGAAGCTCAAGGAGTGACGGCGCGCTCTGGGCCACCACAGTATTTGTTACCGTTGTCGGGCGAACAATAACAGGTGGTGTGGTGGTTACAGTTCTTGTTGTTTGGAATCGCACGATATCGCCATAGGCAGTACCGTTCTGATTTTGAACAACTGCACGGTAGTAGTAGACACCTCCGGGTACGAGCCCTGAAATAGTGTCACTATAGTATTGTGAAGTAGTTCCTCCAGTTACATATTGTGAACTAGTACGGTTACCAAGCGATCCGCTCGTTCCCCATTCAAACCATGCAGTTGTTGAGCTGGTTGTATTTGGAACTGCGAGACCATTGAGGCGCGCCTGCGAGTTACTCAAGATTGATGCAACAGTAGTGATTGCTTGTGGAGCAGTATCAGTAGTTGTTGCGCGCACGTTCACCGTGATAGTCTGTGTCTTAGTATCACCATTGTCACAGTATGCACGGAGTGTGTATGACTGTGTACTATATGGACTTACTGAGACAGATCCGTCTTCTGAACGGTTACCTGACAGCCCTGAGATAGTAACGTAGTCTACCCCACCATTGGTTGTCCAACGAAGCGTTGAACTATTGCCACGATCAATGGTTGCTGGATTTGGATAAAAGTCTGAGATAGAACATGAGTCGTTGTACCGATCAGTTACTCGCACAGTTACTGTACGGGTGTCTCCGAGATTACCATTGGCATCGTATGCACGAAGTGTGTACGTTGTTGTGTAATCAGGACTAACATTTCGACTTCCATCAGCACTGAGATCTCCTGACACTGTTGAAAGTGTCACATGATCACAATCACTATTTGTAGTCCATCTAAGCACCGTTGAGTCTCCGAGTGAGATTGAATCATCATCGGCATCAAAACTATTGATACGACACTGCTCATCAACAGGATTCGTGTTGCCACTTACCTTGAATTGCGCAGTGATTGTTCCTTGAGTATCCCATCCTGGAGATACATTCCCGATTGCAAGACCGGAACCAAAAAGTGCTGCTTCATCAGTAATAGTATATCCAGCGGTACTACCATTCTTGTATGCTCGAGCAGTTCCTGAGATAAAGCTAATACTCTGTGATGAAGAAAGGTGTACCGACGCAGTGCCTTGTGCGCTTGCGATAGTAGTTGATGCAACCTTTCCACCAAAGGTGTGGTTGGTAGCACTATTACTTACCTTTGGGCCCATACCTACCTTGGTATCTTCGGCCACATACTGGGTTGAGTTATGGAAATACACCTGTACTCCAATCACATCCCCAGGGTTTGCAGAGATTGACGTGTGCCAACACCCTGCACCAGGTCCTGAGCTACATCCACCATCTTGAGTGATATTGGTCACCATGACAGTCGGCAGGTCGCTCGGATCGGTATTAAATTGGTTTGTTGCATGTGCAACCTGGACAGTCATACCGACCCCAAGGAGCACTGCGAACAAACTGCTAATGATCTTTTTCATACGTTTTTTATAATTCTCGTCTTATGTAATTCGACCATAGTATTATATCAAATAATAAAAATAAGTCAAGCAAAAAGGCAGTCTTGAAAGACCGCCTTGTTTCTCTTTTACACATGCTTAGTAACTACCCTTATACCCGTTAGAATACACGCCGTAGTACCCATTACCCGATCCACTGCCTACATATCCACTACCAATATTAACGCTTGCGTCATTACTGTACGGATTACCACCCCCGAAGACCTGGCCAGTGCCATTATCATACCATCCTGACTGGAAGTTCCCTGTGGATGCGAGGTTGGTTGCCCCATGCCATGGATTGCTCCCTGTGTTGTAGGTTGTCTGCCAGTTGTGTTTGAAATAGTTTTTATATCCCCAATTGGTTGTACCTAACATGCGGATATTGTATGTCTGTGGCTCAGGATTAAAGGCATTCTTCAAAGAAGAAATGCCCCAAGCAACGTCTCTGACGGCACCTGATACAGCAGATACTCCTTCGGCCCATGTCACTCTCGGCGCCCGACGGCGGCTGTAGTATGAATCATCATACCCGTCGTCTCCGTAGTAATCGCCACGCGACCTGCGCGGCGTAACATTGATGCTCGGACCGGCATTCCCCCAACCTGAACCAGGATTATTATTGTTATTATTATTGTTGTTGTTAATAATAGTAACGCCTGGATAACTGGTGCGGATGATGGATGTATTGCCATCCACTCTTTCATATCCGATACCTTCATTTTCTGGTTGCAACTGTTTGCGCTCTACCGGTTTTGTGAAATTAAAACAAAACAGTGAAGCAACACAAACACCATCAATCCAGATAAAGTCCTCACCAGGACGCGGATAACGTGATGATCCCCAGATTTGGTTGTACTGGGTATCCCAGTAGCACATTTCGTAGGTTGAATTTCCACCTTCAACCATGCCTTTTGGGGCACCTCCTACCTTCATATTCTGGACAATATAAGCGGGAGTGATATCATCATTTCCCAATACTGTCCGTACATGCTGAAGGAAGTCCTCTAAAAGCCCGTCGTAGTGAAACATCTCATTTCGATTTTCGCTGGCAAGTTTTGTCTTGAACTCCTGAAAGTTTTCCCTGGTAAAGTGGCCGCGATATTTTGGTGCAAATCCTCCGTAGAATTCCACAGAGGGAACCTGTAAAGGGTTGTCTTTTGCATGTGTTGTGATCATTGCACTGCAAAGCAGTATAAGCATGAACAACTTTTTTAAATGTACTGTCATTTTCTTTAAATTTAAAGTGAGAAATGAATTTGAAATTTCTAGTATATATTAGCATATTTCGATATATTTGTCAACTACCTTCCCTAGCCCCTTCTGGGAACCTCAGACGACCCTCTTAGGTCCGCTAAGAAGCTTCAAAATCAGAGGTTTTTTGGCAAAGGCAGGCTATACTATAAGGACTATGGTTGTCTTTGATGAAGATCAGCAAAAAAAGAGACTTGATGAGCTTCGGGCCGAGGAAGAAGAGGGGCTCGTGGCCATGCTTGCGCGCGATCGATATGGGATTGAGTCTGTCGATCTCAAGGGTCTCCCCATCGACAACGACGCGATCAGACTTCTCGATGAAAAGGACGCTCGAGCGCTCGATGTCGGTCCGTACAAACTCGTCGGCAAGAAACTCTCTCTCGCAGTGCGCTCTCCTGTGGCCGCCGGTGCAGTCAAGGCAAAAGAACTCCTCGAAGCAAAGGGGTATGAAGTGACCTATGTCATGGCAAGCGAACGAAGTATCCAAAAGATATGGAGCCGCTACGAAGATCTCTCGTACGCAACACGCACCCGCGCTGGTGGACTCGATGTATCTGAGGACGTACTCAACGATCTCAGCACCCGTATCAAAACCATCGATGACGCAGTCGCAGAAATCAACGGTGCACTCTCTGACTCAGGTACACACCACCTCTCTCGTTTGCTTGAGATCATCCTCGGTACCGGGATCGGTCTTGGAGCATCTGATGTGCACATCGAACCAATGGAAGACACGGTTGAACTCAGATTTCGTCTCGACGGAGTACTCCGCGTCATCACTACCTTTGATCATCAGACGTACAAACAGGTCAACACTCGCATCAAACTCCTCTCCGGACTCAAACTCACCATCTCAAGTAACCCACAAGACGGTAGATTCAGCGCATTCCTCGGCGCAGATGATGACCAAGTTGAGATCAGCTTCCGTACTTCCCTCATCCCTGGTGCATATGGCGAGAGTATCGTACTCCGTATTCTCAACCCCAAGTCCATCCGTGTCGGACTCGAAGATCTCGGTATCTCAGCGCCGATGTTTGAGATATTTATGCGCGAGATCAAAAAGCCAAACGGTATGATTCTCCTCACTGGTCCGACCGGGTCTGGTAAGACGACCACACTGTATGCCTTCCTCCAAAAGATCTTTACTCCTGAAATCAAAACAATCACCACCGAAGACCCGACCAAAAACCACCCCCGGGGTATTCCACCGCCCCAACTCGCCCACAAAAAGGCCTGCCGGTTCCCCGAAGGCCCCCCCATTCCCCTGCGCCAAGCCCCCGCCGCCGTCATGCCC
>CAYLWR010000021.1:0-2714 GCA_964387755.1 uncultured Candidatus Saccharibacteria bacterium
GAAGCTGGTCGTGGATTAACTCAAATTGAGATAGTCTCGTATACTACGGTATACGGATTGAAACGGTTGATTCTTGTCAGTGATGATAAGAAAAGGTTGTGGTGTGTGACGCAATACACACTCGCTGTCCCAGCGTTAGAAGGACAAAAATCCTTTGCGTGAATCTATAGAGCACGGAAAGGTTAGATCGAGGCAATAGAAAGATGGTAGTATATCTTGATGGCTCGCATTCGCTTTGCATATATCGCAAGTACCATGATCGCACTGGGGGCACTTTTTGGAGTGCTCCTTGTGCGTTCTCACGCTACCAATACCCAAGGAGCTGTCCTCATAGGAGAAACTCGTATCCCAGTGAGTATCGCC
Organism: uncultured Candidatus Saccharibacteria bacterium; assembly: GCA_964387755.1. Classification (GTDB taxonomy): domain Bacteria; phylum Patescibacteriota; class Minisyncoccia; order Phycocordibacterales; family UBA9973; genus UBA4124. Next base: position 364 of record CAYLWR010000021.1, read on the forward strand.
GATACACCTCGTACTCGTGCAAAAGGTCTCTCAGGTACACCTTCGCTTGAGCTGGGCACTGGTAAATTATTCATATTTGATAGGCCTGATCAGTACGCCTTTTGGATGAAGGATATGCAGTACCCCCTTGATATAGTGTGGGTTGATAGTGATTGGAAGGTGGTAGATATCACCTATAACGCTCTACCCGAGAGCTATCCGAGCACTTTTTCACCGGCTATCCCTGCGCAATACGTACTTGAACTCAATGCAGGTGAAGCGGTTGTGGATAACATCACGATCGGCGCACAGCTTCGTTTTCAAAACTAAATTTTTCTCCCGATAGTCGTCCGAAACGAGCTTCATACATAACGCTCTACGGGCACGTTTTTCGAAAAGTCTTTACAACAAAGTTTTCATATATCTTTTTATAGTTTTTTGGTGAAAAAATTCTTGTTCCGCTTCTAATTTTTGTATACTGAATCATCTATGACGGCAGTATTAGTGCGCAAACGAAGCGGTTCGATGGTCGATTTTGATCGATCTCGCATTGAGCAGGCGATTGCCAAGGCATACGCTGCAACAGCAGTCGGTCTTCCACAGGCAGAACTTACTGAACTCGTCGATCGAGTACTTGAGGAGATCCATAAAACCTTTGGCGAGAAGCTTATTCCGTCCGTTGAAGAAATCCAGAATATTGTCGAAAAAGAAATCGCTACCAAGGGCGACTTTGACGTTGCAAAGGCCTACATTTTGTACCGCGAGGAGCGCAACAAGGCGCGCGTGCGAGATATCTTCAAGAAACGCGTGTACCTGAAGCCCTATGAGTATCCCGAACTCTACGAATACGTGAGTGCGATTCGTCACTCGTACTGGATTCACACCGAGTTTAACTTTGTGGGTGATGTGCAAAACTTCAAAGTCAATGTGAACGAAGCAGAGCGCAACGCTATCAAAAATGCGATGCTCGCCATTGCGCAGGTTGAGGTTGCGGTCAAGACATTTTGGGGTGATATCTATAAAAAGATTCCAAAACCGGAAGTTGGAGCAGTCGGTTCGACGTTTGCTGAAAGTGAAGTGCGTCACACTGATGCGTACTCACACCTTCTTGAGATTCTCGGGCTCAACGAAGCGTTCCACAGCATCGGCAGTATCCCTGCGCTCATGAACCGCGTGCGCTATCTCGATAAATCTATCGCAAATGCGCGCAGTGAAGACAATCGTGATTACAGTCAGTCGGTACTTCTCTTTGCGCTCTTTATTGAGCACGTATCACTCTTTTCGCAGTTTCTCGTTATTATGTCGTTCAACAAGTACAAAAACTTGTTCAAAGGTATCTCAAACGCAGTCGAAGCAACCTCAAAAGAAGAGCAAATTCACGGCTTGTTTGGGATTGACCTTATCAACATCATCAAAGATGAACATCCTGAGTGGTTTGACGATGCCTTCACCGAAGAAGTCGTGAAGCTCTGTCAGGAGGCGTACGAGTCCGAAGAGCAAGTGGTTGATTGGATTTTTGAAAAAGGTGAGCTTGAGTTCCTTCCCAAAAACGTAGTGATCGAATTCATTAAAGATCGGTTCAACAGATCACTGCAGAGTATCGGTATTGCCAAGATTTTTGAGACTGACCCAGCGCTTCTTGCGGCATCGGATTGGTTCTATGATGAAGTCATCGCCACCAAGCACGGAGACTTCTTCAACAAAAAGTCGATCAACTACAACAAAAAGAGTAAAAGTATTACCAGCGAGGATTTATTTTAAAACATATGTATTGGCTCAACGAAAACAGTAGAAAATTTTTGGCAAAAGGGTATCTGATGGATGGGCAGAGCGCCGAAGACCGCATTCGCGAGATTGCAACCATTGCAGAACGACATTTGGGCAAACCAGGTTTCGCCGACAAGTTCTACGATTACATGGCAAAGGGGTACTACTCGCTCGCGACCCCGATCTGGGCCAACTACGGACACGCTCGTGGACTTCCGATTAGTTGCTTCGGTTCGTATGTTGCCGACGATATGTCTCGTATTCTCTATACTCATGCCGAAGTAGGTATGATGACGAAAAATGGTGGCGGTACGTCAACGTACTTTGGTGCACTTCGGCCGCGTGGATCAGTCATCAAGGATAACGGCCACTCATCAGGGTCCGTGCACTTCATGGAGCTCTTTGATAACCTCATCAATATCGTGAGCCAAGGTACCGTGCGCCGTGGGCACTGTGCACCATACCTACCGATTGAGCATGGCGATATCGAAGAATTTCTCAATATTGGAAAGGAGGGTCATCCGATTCAGGAGTCGACCTATGCAGTCACTGTTGGGGATGACTGGCTCAAGGCGATGATCGATGGCGATCAGGAAAAGCGCAAG
>CAYLWR010000022.1:0-28010 GCA_964387755.1 uncultured Candidatus Saccharibacteria bacterium
TTCTTCGGGAAGTACGACTGAGATGACACCCTTGTTTCCGTGTCGTCCTGAGAGCTTGTCTCCAACTGAGATATTTCGAAGCTGCGCAACCTCAACAACGATTTTCTTGAGGACACCGCTTTCGAGCGTGTCGCCATTTTCACGAGAGAATACCTTCACACGGATCACGCGTCCGCGCTTGCCGTGATCCATTTTGAGTGAGGTGTCTTTTTCATAGCGCGCCTTTTCCGCAAAGATACTTCGAAGGAGTCGCTCTTCTGGGGTAAGTTCAGTCTCACCCTTTGGAGTGATCTTTCCGACAATAATGTCGCCTTCTTTTACTTCTGCACCAACACGGATGATGCCTTCTTCATCAAGGTCCTTGAGTCTCGCTTCACCGACGTTCGGGATGTCACGGGTAGTGATTTCTGGTCCGAGCTTGGTATCGCGCACTACTGAGGTGAACTCAGCGATATACATTGAGGTGAACTTTGAATCTTTGATGAGTCGTTCTGAGAGAATGATCGCGTCTTCGAAGTTTGCACCGTTCCATGACATGAATGCAACGCGCATGTTATGCCCGAGCGCAATCTGCCCATGATCAGTAGTAGAAGTGTCTGCAAGGAGATCTCCCTTCTTCACCTTTTGTCCAACAGAGACAACTGGTCGCTGGTGAAATGCATTGAAGGCGTTAGTACGAGTGAAGTTGACGAGGGTATAGGTGTGATCCTTACCAGTTTTGTCATTCTTGATCGTTACTTTCTTTGCATCAACGGCTACTACTTCACCTGCTTCTTCTGCGAGGACGAGACGACCTGAGTATGGCGCAGCAGATTCTTCCATGCCAGTTGCCACAAGCGGCGCTTCTGGACGAATGAGTGGTACTGCTTGTTTCTGCATGTTACTTCCCATGAGTGCACGGTTCGCATCGTTGTGTTCGAGGAATGGCACCATGTTGGTCGCAACTGAGAACGCTTGGTTTGATGCAACATCAATGAAGTCCACCTCTTTTTTGTCGACGATACCAGGAGCGGTCCGGATACGAGCTTCTACTCGATCAGGGAGCGTACCCTTATCATCCTGACGCATACCTGCGTGCGCAATGATGTAGTTCTTTTCTTCAGCAGCGTTCAGATAGACGATTTCGTCAGTGATCTTGCCACCCTTAACACGCGCATATGGAGTCTCGATGATACCGAATTCATTGATACGTGCGTAGATCGCCAGACGAAGGATGAGACCAATGTTCGGACCTTCTGGAGTGTGGATCGGACACACACGACCATAGTGAGAGGTGTGTACGTCACGTACTTCGAGCGTTGCGCGCTCACGAGTCAGTCCCCCCGGTCCGAGTGCAGATACGGTGCGAAGCTCTTCGATTTCTGAGAGGATGTTGTCCTGTTGCATGAACTGTGAGAGCTGGTTGGTGGTAAAGAATTCCTTGATACGAGCCTGCAGCGGTCGCTGGTTTACGACCTGGATCGGAAGCGCGTTTGACGCATCGATCGTACTCATACGATCTTGTACGTTACGCTTGATCTGGGTGAATCCCATGTAGATCTTCGCTTGGAGCATTTCTCCAACGAAACGCACCCGTCGAGATGCGAGGTCATCGATATCATCTGCAGTTGAGCCAGGAGTTGTATTGAGCGTGATGATGTGACTGATGATCACTGCGAGATCTTCTGCAGAGAGCGTCTTGCGATTCATTTCCTTGTCACTCATGTCCATATCGAAGCGCTTGTTGAAGCGGAATCGACCAACCTGTGAGAGATCGTAGCGCTCTTCACTAAAGAGTGTTTGCACGAATTCGCGCGCGTTGTCGACGTTTGCAAGGTCACCATCACGAAGCTTGCGGTAGATCTCAACAAATGCTGAAGACTGATCCTTGACTGCGTCCTTTTCGATGGCAGCCTTGATGATAGCTTGTGCAGTTTCGCCTTTGAAAAGCTTCACAATCATTGCATCCTCAGTGAGTCCGAGTGCACGCAAGAGTGTGATCACTGAGAACTTCTTTTTCTTGTCGATACGAACAAATACTTCGCCTGATGGATCACTTTCGATTTCGATCCATACACCACGGTTTGGAATTATCTTCGCGCCAAAGTATCGCTTGCCTTTGATTTCAAGTTCAGTAAAGAAGACACCACTCGAACGTGAGAGTTGCGGGATGATAGATCGTTCAACACCATTGATGATGAAGGTGCCGTGCGGCGTCATCACCGGAATATCAGAAAGGAAAATTTCCTGCTCCTTTTCAGAACCAGTTTGCTTGTTGGTGAGTTTGATCCGAGCCTTGAGGCTGGTTTCAAGTGAGAGTTTATTTTCTTTTGCGTAGTGTTCGTCGTAGGTTGGCGGCGTCAAATGAAATGACACGAGATCGAGCTGGAACTTCTTGCCAGAGTAGTCCTGGATCGGCGTGAATTCTTTAAAGACTTCTTTGAGACCTTTTTCCAGGAGTACGTTGTATGAATCTATCTGATGTTGAATGAGGTTAGGAAATTCGACCAGTGGCTGTTTGTATTTTGAGAAATACTTTTTTGGACGGGGACCAGTGTGTGTTTTGGATTTGGACATATATAAAGACGCAAAAATGCCGGCCGCATAAGCGGTGGCTTACCTTTCTAAACTCTCCTAATAAAATACAGAATGCAATCGCAACTCTTCCGGAAACTGTAAGGACCATAGTGTAATAAATCTAGGAGAAAATGTCAATAAAAAAGCCGCTCCCGAAGGAGCGGCGGATGTTTATAATCCCCACGATTAAAACAACCTAATCTGTACTTACTGAACCAATATATTTACCAATGCTCCACTTTTCCCATATATCCACCTGCGTATTTAGTGAAGTCAACAACTTTTCCTAAACGACCACTTTCTTCAAGCTCACGCTTCATGCGATTATTTTCAAAAGCAATTTCCGCGTCTTTGTCCAAGAAAGTAATAGTTTTTAGTTCACCTGAGACTCTTATGGGCACATGGAGATCTAATGCTTTCAGAACAGGACGTTTTGCATACGATGCAAGCATTGCTATATGTTGTCTGCGTTTCATTTGTAGTAAATTTAGATTTAAAAAATCAATTCAATTTATGATATCATATATAAAATAATTTGTCAATATTCCCTATTTCTGCTGCTTTTTGCGCCATTCGTCTATTTTCTTGTGGTCGCCTTTGGTGAGGACTTTGGGTACGAGGTACTTTTTACCCTTATATACCAATACTTCTGGGCGAGTATAGACTCGAGGACTTGCAATACGTGTTTCCTCGACACTCTCCCCTTTCCCAAGTACTCCCGAGATCTGTCGTGCAATCGCATCAGTCATCGCAAGTGCGGGAAGCTCCCCACCGGTGAGCGTGTAGGGGCCGATCGAGTATTCGTCGGCCTTGAGGATCTTGCGGACCCGATCATCGACGCCTTCATATCGACCGCAAATGAACACGATATTTGAGTACTGTTTCGCCATTTTCTTGGCGGTTGCATTATCAAAGAGTTTGCCGCTTGGAGAAAGCTGGATTACCTTTACCTTTCCTCCGCCAGCTGGCGGATTCTTCATTTTCAATTTCGAAAAAGCATTGAGTATCGGTTCTGGCGTCATCACCATCCCTGGACCACCCCCATACGGACGATCATCAGTTTTGTTGTGACGATCCCTGCTATAGTCTCTGATATTTTTCACCTCAAAAGACACCAGCTTTTTCTCAGCTGCACGCTTGAGCATAGACTCGCCAATATACGAGTTGATTATTTCTGGGAAAATCGTGAGGAAATGGAATTTCATGCATACAAAAAACCACATTTCTGCGGTTTTTTCAAGTTATTACAAATCCTTGAGATCTGCCATTGCATCATCGAGGTTTGCAACATCAGGATGCTTGTACCCTGCTGGCTCGTTGATCTTGAGGTTCACCCGAGCATTATGCTTCATCCCAACTACTCGCAAAAGTGTACGAATAGCCTTGGCGGTATTGCCAGATCGCCCAATAATCTTGCCCATATCATTTTGATTCACCGAGAGTGTGAGGAGTACTCCCATTTCGTCCACCGTGCGATCGATGACCACATCATTTGGATTTTCAACAAGTGCTTTTACGGTAAATTCGAGAAATTCTTTGTCAGACATATGCATATATACATGAATCCAGTAATACTTATGATTGTATCATATAAAAACACGTGCTTTTTTCGGTCCTCGGGTCAGTTCACCAGACACTCAAAAAGCACGTGTTTTTATATTTATTTCTTTGCTTCCTTACGCTTGGTAGTTGGAGCCTTCTTTGAGAGGACGTTCTTTTTCTTGCCTTCCACGATGCCTTCTTTCACAAGCATATTGTGCGCAGTTGCTGATGGCTGTGCACCCATCTTGATCCAGTGCTGGATACGGTCCTTATCAAATGACACTACATCAGTTTTCACCGTGTGAGAGCCGAGGATCTCGAGGAATTTACCACTTTGAGCAGCATTTTTACTATCAGTAACAACCAAGCGAAAAGCTGGTTCATTCTTGCGGCCAATGCGTTGTAGTCTGATCTTTAACATGTAGGGCAGATAATAGCAGGAACTGTGAGATTATGCAATACAAAGCTCGCATGTTAAAGTGTCACCATGCAAGACGTCTCCGTCGGCTCTATATATGAGGGCACAATCAACATCTCTACCAAAGGCATTGGCTTTGTGAAGGTCCGCGACCCCAAAATGGCAGTGGAGGTTCCCCGCGAGGCACTCAACCGCGCATTTCATGGCGACACCGTAAAGGTTGAAATAACGGAGCTCCCAAACGCAGTACATGACAACCCATACGGCAAAGTCCTCGACATCACTCGCCGAGCCAAGATCGGGTATTCTGGCACCCTCTCATTTGAACAAGGTGCGCACTGCATCGTGACCAATGATGGCCGCATGTACACTCCGATCACTATTCCTGGCGAGAAACTTTCTGGTGCCAAACAAGGTGACAAAGTATTTTGTGCGATCACTGACTGGCCAGATCCAATGAGCGCTCCAAGTGGTGAGGTGGTGAAGGTGCTTGGTAAGCCGCTCGAGAACAATGCCGAAATGCTCTCGCTCGCACTCGAAAAAGGATTTGATAACGAATATCCAGCAGCTGTAGAAGCTGAAGCAAAGGCGATCAGTGAGCATGGCATCACCGAAGAAGAGAAAAGTAATCGTCGAGACTTCCGCCAGATCACCACATTCACGATCGACCCTGAGGATGCAAAAGACTTCGATGATGCGATTTCGGTGCAATTTTTGGAAGATGAAAAAATTGAAATCGGAATCCATATTGCCGATGTGTCACATTATGTACAACCTGATACTGCCTTGGACAAAGAGGCGTATCGCCGTGCAACGAGCGTGTACCTCGTCGATCGTACGATCCCGATGCTCCCTGAGGCGCTCTCGAACGATCTCTGTTCGCTCAATCCTGATGTCGATCGCCTCACCATGAGTGCAGTATTTATCATTGATAAACATATGAACGTCGTCGACGAATGGTATGGGCGCACGGTCATTCACTCACATCAGCGATTTACCTATGAAAATGCTCAAAAGGTACTCGATACCAAAGACGGGCCGTTTTTGAAAGAACTCCAAGCGGCACTTGCGATCGCACAAGATCTCGAGAAGAAACGATTTGCAGCTGGCGCCATGGTACTCGATACGGTTGAAGTGAAATTCAAACTCGATGAAAACGGCGTACCACTCAGTGCGTATGTAAAGGAACGCGGACAAACACACCACATGATCGAAGAACTCATGCTGCTCGCGAACCGCAAAGTTGCCGAATTCATCACCAAAGGAGACAAAGATAACAGTCGAGTATTCGTCTACCGCGTGCACGATGCACCTGATCCAGAGCGTATTGAAGATCTCAAAACATTCCTCAAGCGTATGGGATACAACCTCAAGACAAATGAGGATGGCATCATTCCAGCGCGGACCCTCAACGACCTCGTCCAGTCACTCGAAGGCAAACCTGAAAAAGAAACCATTCAAACTGCGATTGTTCGCTCAATGGCAAAGGCTATCTACAGCACCAAAAACATCGGTCACTACGGACTTGCATTTGAGTTCTATACCCACTTCACGAGTCCGATCCGACGCTATCCTGATACGATCGTGCATCGCCTCCTTTCGCACTATCTTGCGAACGGTGTTATTCCAAAAGAAATGTGGGAATACTACGATCGTGTATGTTTGCATTCATCACAACGTGAAAAGGAAGCAGCCGATGCAGAGCGTGCATCCATCAAATACAAGCAGGTTGAATACATGTCGACCCGTGTCGGGCAGATCTTTGACGGGACAATCACCGGCGTATCACCGAATGGGATATTTGTGGAAGAAAAAGAAACTCGCTGTGAAGGTATGGTGCGGCTTCGCGATATCGGCAACGATTACTTCGAATATAATGACAAGGAACTGGCAATCATCGGTCGCAAGACCCGCAAAGAATTTCGCATTGGCGACAAGGTTCGGTTCAAAGTGACGAATGCTGACATCGTGAAGCGATTACTTGATTATGCACTGGTGTAGTATGCGACGCGCGTTTCTCTTTATTTCTAGTATTATCATTATTGGTTTGGTGATCTGTGTGGGAGATGTCCTCTGGGCAGAAGCGCCGACAAGCATGTTCGTGCCGCACACCGAGCGTACTGATGCGCTCACGATCGGATGGGTTGGTGATATGGTACCGAGCGAAGACGCGCTCTACAACGCGCGAGTGTTCGATAGCGTAGCTCCTGCGCTCCAGAAACCAGACCTCATGATTGGTAACCTCGAGGGTACCTTTGCACTTCCCGATCGCGTTACCAAATGCATCTACATCACAACCATGTGTCACGCATTTGCAGGTGATCCATCATTTGCAGAGAGTCTCAAAAGTGCAGGATTTGACTTTGTCTCACTCGTGAACAACCACTCATACGACTTTGGAAAAGAAGGACTTCTCGATACACAGGCAGTGCTCGATGCCGCTGGTATTCCCTACATTTCTCCTACTCAGCCTGCTACGAGTATCACGATCAGGAATAAAAAAATCGGCATACTCGGACTCTCAAGTACTGAGCCTGCAAGCACGATCACCGACTACGACTTCATTACAAAGAATGTGGCAAAACTCAAACAAGAAAATGACTTTGCCATTGTCATATTCCATGGCGGCGCAGAAGGTTCTGACAAAACACAGGTTCCTGGTACGACTGAATACATGGGAAGTGAGAACCGCGGCAACGTCGAACTCGTCGCCCACACTGCAATAGATGCAGGTGCTGACCTAGTGCTTGGTGCAGGACCGCATGTACTTCGCAAGATCGAAGTCTATAAAACAAAACCAATCGCATACTCACTCGGTAACTTCGTCGGCGGCACACACCTTGTCACAAGTGGCATACTCGGTACAAGTGCAATAGTTACTGCGGCACTCAGCGTAAACAGTCCAACAACTTTTGATATTACGTCTGTGATTCTTTCTGGGGACGGAGTACCTACCGTAGACTATTTTGAACGAGCTCGAGGACTCATCGATGAGCTTTCGCGTGGATTGCCGGCCAGTCAGTAGTGTGCTATCATTACATCGTTTCATCTATGGCATACACGCTGCATCTTATTCAGATTATTTCAGGCATCGCTCTCATTGCGCTCGTACTCATCCAGCGCACACAGGGCGATATGGGCTCAACGTTCGGAGGCGACAATCTCTCATTTTTCCAGACTCGCCGCGGTGCTGAACGCTTTTTGTTCGTGCTCACAATCATCTGCGCAGTGGTATTTGCAGGAGCAAGTCTTGCAGTAATCGTACTCTAACGAGTGGTACGTGATGCTTCTTGGTGGACGTCAGTATGACGACATTTTTTTCTTATCTCACACAACACAAGCTTCCAACAAAAGCAACGCTTCGAACACTTCTCACGCCACCACTCACGTGGTATGGAGTCGTGTTGTATACACTCATCATCGGGATCGTTGTGGTTGCCTATATTGCACTCGCGCAACTCAATAGCAACTTCCTCGTTACAGTTCCTACAAAAGGTGGCACGCTCACCGAAGGGGTGATCGGTGCGCCGAGCTTTATCAACCCAGCACTTGCATCAACTGAAACTGATCTTGGACTTACACAACTCTTGTATAGCGGACTATTTCGAAAGAGTGACGATGGAGTCGTCGTCGACCTTGCAAAGGACTACAGCATTTCTCCAGACGGGAGAACATACACCATCACGCTCAAGGATAACCTCCTGTGGAGTGACAAGAAACCATTAACCACGGGCGATGTCGCATTCACTATTGCAACACTTGCAAGTCCTCGTAGTACTACCAGCAGCTATTGGCAAGGTGTCGCTACAGAGCGAGTAAGCGATACCAGCATCAGGTTCATACTTCCAGAACCTCGTTCTGATTTTCTAAGCGCACTCACTGTAGGTATCATGCCGTCACATGTGTGGACTAGTGGTGATATCGGAACAAATCCTGCAAACCTTCACCCAGTCGGAAGTGGGCCATATATGGTGCATACACTAACCTATACCGGGGATGTACCGAGTAGTATTGAACTCGTAACAAATCCTCACTATAGTGGAACGCATCCATACATCAGCACCTACAAAGAAATATTTTTTGCAAACCAGACAGAACTTCTGCGCGGGATAGAAAGCGGGTCCATTGATATGACATTTTCTGCAACACCTGCGACTGCTGCAGTTACTTCATCTAACATGACGATCCAAAAAGTCGCGAGTCCGTATACGATCGCACTCTTTCATCACACTGGAGAATCCATTCTTGCCAATGCAAAACTTGTACAAGTACTCAACAATGCGATTGACAAAAATTTAATTCTTGATACAGTTGAAAGCGGTTACGGAATACTTCCAAGTACTCCTACGAACACACTCGATACATCTCCCGCCGATGTCATACAGGAACTCCAAAGTCTGGGGTACACCTCAAGAGACGGCTTTCTCGAAAAAAATGGCGCTCCTGTTGGATTTGCAATCGCCGTTGAGAACGATCCGCTATCACTGCGTGCTGCACAAACATTGGCACACGAACTCTCGGCATTTGGGATGATAGTACCGGTCAAAGGATTCGATCATGGAACATTCCAAGATCGGCTCCGCGCTGGAGAATTTCAAGTGTTTCTTGCGAGCGAGCATGATACAAATATTCCGAGTTCCTATGAGCCCGTACTCACGCTCTACAAGAAAGTCTATCCTTTTATAACCACAACACCGCTTCGTATCCCAGAAACACTTACCTCTCCACTACAGCGATACCAGTATCTCTCAGAATGGGCAGTCAGACACGATAGAATATGGAGCTTTATATACAACAGTATGAACAAATAACAATTATGGAAAAACAAACAACAACACAACCAAAGAAACCTTTTACAAAATCGAAACGATCATTCAACCATCGACGACAGTTTGATCGTGGACGCAAACCCGCCTTTCCGGGTGGACCGATCGATGTCATGGCAGAACCGATAGAAAAAAAGACTGCCCATATCCCCAACCCTGATCCGGGTGTGATTCGCATTATCCCGCTCGGCGGCGTTGAAGAAATCGGCAAGAACATGACCGCGATCGAGATCGGGGATGACATCATCGTCATCGACGCAGGAATGTTCTTCTCAAACGAAAGCACTCCTGGTATCGACTACGTGATCCCGAACACTCGCTACCTCGAAGAGCGCAAACACAAGATCCGTGGTCTCATCGTGACGCACGGACACCTCGATCACATCGGTGGCGTACCGATCGTACTCTCACGTATCGGCAATCCACCGGTATACTCTCACAATCTCAGTATCTTGCTCATGAAGAAACGCCAGAGCGAGTTCCCTCACCTGCCTCCAATGAACACTGTCATGGTTGAAAAGGATCAGAAAGTCATGCTCGGCAACATCGCCGTGCGGTTCTGGGGTGTCACGCACACGATCCCTGACTCAATGGGAGTCATCATTGAAACTCCTCATGGCGATATCGTAACCCCTGGTGATTACAAACTCGATCAAGTTGATGGAGTTGTGAGCGAATCTGAAGAAAAAGAATACGCGCAGTTCGATCATGCAAACAACCTTCTCCTCATGACTGACTCAACCAACATTGAGAATGAAGGATTTGCACTCGCAGAAATCAAAGTACACCAAGGTATCGAAAATATCCTCCGTCGCGAAAATGGAAATCGAATCTTTATGGCAGCATTTGCCTCTCATATCACCCGTCTCATCAAGGTCGTGCAAATCGCCGAAGACCTCGGCAAAAAGATCGTGATCGAAGGTCGTAGTATGAAGACCAACCTCGAAATCGCGATTCAGGCCGGACTTCTCAAACCAAAGAAAGATACCATCATCTCCGTTGATGAAGTAGACAACTATCCACCAAACCGCCTGCTGATCCTCGTGACCGGTGCGCAAGGTGAAGAGTTCGGCTTCCTCAATCGTCTCGCAAATAAATCAGTGAAGAAACTGTCGCTAAAGAAAGGTGATCGCATCATTCTCTCCGCATCGATCGTCCCAGGAAATGAACGCCAAGTCCAAGCAATGAAGGACGGTCTCTCACGACAAGGCGTCAAGATCATTTCATTCCGAACACCGGGTGAAGACTTCGTGCACGCAACTGGACACGGCAACAAAGAAGACATCAAGTGGCTCCACCGCAAGATGCATGCGCGATTCTTTATTCCAATCCACGGGAACCACTACCACCTCGAACTCCACAAAGAGCTCGCAATGGAGCTCGGCATGCCAGAAGATCACATCGTAGTGCCAGACAACGGTTCGATCATCGAGATCTCCGCTGATGGTAAAAAGATCAGTGTTCGCAAAGAAAAGGCACCTGCAAGCCCGATGGTTGTTGACGGTTTCTCAGTTGGTGACGAACAGTCAGTCGTGATCAGAGATCGTCAGATACTTGCAACCGATGGTATGTTCATCGTCATGGTAGTGATCGATCAAAAGACTGGGCTTCTCCGCAAGTCTCCAGACATCATCTCTCGCGGATTTGTCTATCTCAAAGAGAACCAAGAACTCCTCCGACAAACTCGCATTCTCACCAAACGAACAGTTGAGCAAGCAGCAAAGCACCTCGATGCACATGGTATTGATACACTCAAGAACACTGTTGCAGATACGGTTGGTAAATACCTACTCCAAAAGACCGCAAAACGACCTCTCGTCATTCCTGTGATATTATTGATGTAGGTATGCATCCACTCAGGCCGATATTTGCTGCATCGTTTTTCTTCTCGATCCATCTTGCGCTCCTGTCCTATCTCAATTCGACAGTCCTCAGCTCACACGTTGGCGAAGTAGCGACAACGATTACCTATACACTCTCCTCTGCGCTATCACTGGTACTACTCATCGGTGCCGGCAATATTGTACGGAAAATCGGTTCAAGTAGATTTCTGATTGGTACACTTGCGCTGTCGATGCTCCTACTGACCCTTCTAGGGACAACGACTGCTGACGTAGGGTTTGTGACACTATTTGCGCTCTACTTTGCCCTCAACACAGTGGTCTGGTATGGGTTTGACCTTGTGATCGAGCACTACACTCGCGAAAACAATACCGGCAACATTCGCGGACTCTACCTGACGCTCAACAACGCTGGCTGGGTGCTCGCACCGATGGCAGCAAGCCTCATTGCTACCACCGTCGGATTCGCCGGTACCTATATCGCAGCAGGATGCGCAGTACTGGCAGCACTTGCGCTCGTACTCACCAGTCCTCGCGTCCCCATGAGAACACATTTGCCCAAGCTCTCCTTCACTGATTCATTCCGAGCACTCGTTGCGCACCCAGAGGCACGCAGGATCGTATCGTTGTACTTTGTGATCCAGTTCTTCTTTGCATGGATGGTACTCTATATGACCCCATATCTTTCAAGTCTCGGCTTTAGTCTGGCACATATTGGCATGATTCTTTCGGTGATGCTCCTTCCTTTTGTACTACTACAATACTGGACGGGGAAAATCGCCGACCGATATAACAACGAACGACTACTGCTCGGGATTGGGTTTAGCATCAGTGCATTTGCAACACTCTGTCTTGCGCTGCCGCTCGCACCCAAGGCAAGCATGTTCGCGATCATCCTTTTTGTAACACGAGTGGGCGCAAGCATCATCGAAGTTGCTGCTGAGAGTGCGTTTTTCAAACGTGTAACCGAGCACGATACGGCGCTCATTTCGACACTACGCATGACACTTCCACTTGCGTACATCATTGCACCGATCATTGGAGCGGGTATCATTGCTACTAGTTCAGTCCCATTCTTGTTCGGAGTGCTCGGTCTCATCCTCATCGGTGCAGCACTATATACGTTCCGACTAGAGAAACGTTAGTTGATTTGATAGCTCGTTTTCTTCTGTGTGACCAAGCCTTCTGCTGTCAGTTCGTGGAGTATAGTTTGCACGAGTGCGCTATCTCTACTGACTACTGTAGCGAGCGTTCTACAGGTGATCGGGCCTTCCAATAGCTTTCGTATGATTGCGCCACGTATTTGGCGCTTTGATCCTTCGAATGTTGTTTGTTTGGTATAGTGCTTGCTTTTGGAATTATTCTTCACACCAGATGCTTTGAGGTAGGAGCCGTAGTCCATGAGCGCCCAATACCACACTCGTGGATTTTTTATATCGATCGTCTTTTCAATTATTTTTATAAGATCTGCATCAGAAACCGACTTCTTCTTTGGAAAGAAGTGATGAATGTAGACCGTACGAATATTGGTCTCAATGATTGGATATGGTTTGTTGTATGAAAATGCATAGATCGCACCGGCAGTGTATGGGCCGATACCGGGAAGATTTTTTAATCCTTCAATTGTCTTAGGAAATTTCCCTTTGTGGTCACCGACAACTTTTTGCGCCATGGTGTGTAGGAACTTTGCGCGGCGGTTGTATCCGAGCCCACTCCAAAGCCGTAGGACATCAGCAAGCGATGCCTCTGCAAGCGTGTTGATAGTCGGAAATGCTTTGAGGAATTCCTTGTACTTCTCGATCACCCTTGGGACTTGTGTCTGCTGCAGCATGATCTCTGATACTGCAATACGGTATGGGTTCGTAGTTTTTCTCCAGGGCAAGTCATGCCGACCTGTGGTATGGTAATATGCTTTTACCTTCTGTACAAAAGACTGTTCCTTGGCGTGCATATGCCTTGATACTAGCACAAAGCAAACGTCCGCCGAAGCGGACCTTGCTGTAGATAATTGCGTCTATCTATTTCTTTTTTGCAGGCTTCTTTGAGGTCTTGCTAGCTACCTTTTTCTTTGGGGAGGTAGATTTGGAGATGCCGCGCCACTGCTTCTTGAGCATGTCGACATACATTGCAAGCTCAGGGTTTGCCTTCATGTTTGTTTGGTACTTCTTTGCAATAGTATCAACGATCTGATGGTAGACTGTCTCACTCATTTCCTTTGCGTCTTCCATCTTGTCGATGATTTCACCCTTCATCTTGATCATCCATCCTTTTACCTTTTTCTGATTTTTCTTGCCTTCAGGTCCAAAGAAATAGTATGTCGCCGCAGCGAGTGCTGCAACACCTGCACCAATTGCAACTACTTTTCCTGCTGACATTCGTGATGAGGTAGTGGTGTTCTTTTTCATATATCTATACTCTGATTATTTATTACTATCCGTATAGTATACGCCCGACCACTCGCAAATACTACTTCTTGGACGGTGTGCCAAAAAGGAATTTATAGATTCGGTTGTGTTTGAGGTTGGTACGCACCTCACGAGATACACTGCGCAGATCTCGAACAACTCCGATCAGATAGATCAAGAGTATGATGAGAAGAATAGTGAGCACTACAAAGCCTGCGGATGCAATACCGAAGAATATGTCCGCGTGTGTCGTCATGCGCTTAGTATAGCATCCTTAGACGGATTTCTTGGATAGTTCTCGAAACTGGTTTTTGGTTATGTTGTACTTTTTCATGATGCCTTTGGGCGAAAGGCCTGCTGCCCGATCAAGTTGCAGCTGTGTAGTATCAACTCCCAGCTTTTGAGCAAGACGAACCGCATGATCTGGTTTATGCTTGGCTTGCTTGAAAGACTGGTGATGTTTGGTAGTCTGCACATCATCAGTTGCACTAATATCAGGCATTGCTGACGCGAGTGCGCCAGTAGAATTGAAGTAGAGTATATAGGCGAGCATTCCTGTTGTTGCGATTATTTTTTTCATATATTTAATACATCAAAATTATGGTAAGTGCAGGGCTTCTCGAGCGTTCCATCATATTGCCCTGTACTTTCACTATACCACTCATCGGATATCCACAGCGTCAATAGTGTTATTTCTCGAGGATGCGTCAAGTGCCTTGGCAAAATATCCTTATTCTCAAGCATACAAAAAACCGGCAGTAACCGGTTTTTTTGTAAAAGACAAGGAATGTCTTATTTCATTGACTCTGCATCCTCTTTCGACATGAATTTGAACATGTTGCCGCCACAGGTTGCACATTTGCCGCGAGCCATGAATCGTCCTTTTTCGTTCTGGCTTACCTGTGGGTCGTTCATCACCTGCATAGTCGGCTTGTTGTTTGCATCCCGACATTTCATGCAAAGTCCTTTGAGTTCTTTCATAGATATATATGGGTTAATTATTATAAAGGTAACGGATCTAGTATAGCACAACTAATCCACAATATCGACAAGGGGTCGCACCAGAACGATCCTGCTTTTCCTTGTCAAAAAAGACCTTGTCTCAACACTTCCTTCTTATTGAGTACAGGCACCTTTTACAAAGGTGAAGCTGTTGTCGTACGAGAGCGCTGCGGGATTTTTGAAAAATTCTTGATTGTTAATAGTTTCTATCTCTCCAAACCCCTCTACAAAGCCAGTACCTACCTGCTTGAACGCTACCTGACGAATTGAGTCCACCCCCTCAGAACTAAAGGTGTAGTCTGCAATGAGCACTTCGTTGGTAATAAAGCTACCCACAAAGGAACCATTTGAGCTATCCTTTTCATAATTCTTAAAGGAAAGCCTTCCAAACACTTCCCCATTATGTTCTGCATCGATCGTGAGTCGATATACATCTTTCCCAAGGGTGGCCTCATAGCACCCTACGATTGACTCTCTTGATGATCCTGCGGCAGGCTGTTTTGAAACGTCATCACTCGTAAAGAGTAGCGCAAGGATCACCACAATGATCCCTATAGCAATGAGCCCTATGACTGTATTTCTGTTCATACAATCTATGACGATACTATATAAGGAATCTTACTAATACTATATTTACACTATCATTACCCGTTATATGCTTCTTCGAGTTTTGCAATATCGAATTTCTTCATCTGAAGGAATGACTTAGTGACACGAGCGATTTGCTCAGGACTTCCCTCGCTCATCATGCGATCCATTGCAGTCGGAGTGATCTGCCATGATACGCCGTATTTGTCTTTGAGCCAGCCACACTGCTCAGCTTCTGGCACGACAGAGAGTGCAGCCCAATACTTGTCGATTTCTTCTTGTGTTTCGCATTTGATGATAAGTGAGAATGCTTCGTTGAAGGTAAAATCATGAGGACCTGAACTTTCCATCATCATGAGGTGTGAGCCATTGAGCGTAAATCGTGCATGGTTGATATAGCCGACAACATCACCTTGTCCTTCTTCATACTTGGATACGAGATCGATAGATGAATTCGGAAAAAGACCGGTATAGAAATCAAGCGCTTCCTGAGCTTTGCCGGCATTTCCTTTCGTAAACATGAGAAGTGGAGTAATGCGTTGATCGGTCTGATGGTTTTCAGAAAGTGAAAGCTGCCATGAGAGTCCATACTTATCTTGCAGCCATCCGTATTTAGTTGCCCATGGATACGCTTGATATTCCATCATCACCTTGCCTCCTTCCACGAGCTTCGTCCATACTGCATCGATCTCAGCTTCATTCTCAAATGTTACAAAGAGTGAAATAGATGGATTGAATGTGAAATACGGACCAGCACTGATCGCCATGAATTTCTGCCCCGCGAGTGTGAATGAAACAGTGTCTGCATCACCTGATGGTGTGTCGTGAATAGTTGTTACGTTGTTGACCTTTGAATCAGGAAAAAGGCTTGTATATAACTCTGCCGCCTCCTTCGCCTGTTTATCGTACCATAAATGCGGAATGATGTGTTGCATATATTGATTGTAACAGGAATTGGGTTTCAAAAGTAAATTTGACAAATATATATAATAATGTAAAATACATGAAAAATTAAAGACTATGAAAGGTATTAATTTACGTTCCTTAAAAGGACAAATAACTCGAGTTAACCCTATACATAAAGGCAATCCTATAAAGGAAATCGCCGGTGTAGAAGAAAAACTTGCCTTTTGTAAGTCGTACTTAGATACACGATTTAAAGGCAAAAAGTTTGAAGAATATTTTCACGAACTCCCCCGCCCCTTACTACGCAATTTTTCTTTTGATGAGCTTTGTAAAATGGAATACGAGTATACCTATATGCACGAAACCATCCGAAAAGTTCTACAAAGTAACGTTCAACATGTAATTGTCCACAAAATTGCAAGCTCAATGTTTCGTTGGGGATCTGGAAAAGGTTCTTGGAATGATGTAGTAGATGCATATTCTAAGATCAAAGTATTTTCATTCCCGCAACACAAAGATTTCGAAATTCGTATTGATTTAACCACAGGTAATAATGAACGTGGTTTCTCTCGTTACACTCGCACATTTCTTGACGGTGTATTCGCTATTCTTGTGTATTACAAACGTGAGCATGTGATGACTATAGGTTTTTCTTTCATGAACGGAAGAAAAATCCTCATCCAGCAGATCCAGCTTCGTAAGCAAAGCGGCAATCGATGGCTCTACAAATTACCCAGCAATCGTACTGAGTTTGTGATTGAATTATTCAAACGGAATTTCCAAGGCTATACACTGTTTATGGTTGACGGCAAAACAATTGCCCAATACACATTTGCTATGTATCAGTCTGGCTTCGACAGAAACAAGAGAAGTATTGAGGAATACGAAAAGTTACTCGAAAGAAAACTGATCCCGAAAGATTCAGAAGATTCTTATAAAAGGCACTACGAACGCGACAAAGAAGATCTTGAATATTTCAGACAGAAAATCGAACACTTACACGCAGACACAGAACGGCTTGCAGAACTGTATCGCAACACGGGCAAATTTATGCTGGGCAAACCAATTCAGTTACACGCATTAACCCATTACAAAGTGGTGCAGAAAACAAATCGTTTACTTAAGCAAGTTGCTTGAGTTTTCAGTCCTAAATTTAAAAAAACAAACGATCACCTTTTGGTGATCGTTTTTCACTTCTTACTCCACCTCAGTTACAAAACCTCCATACGCCATGCGCTTCATATCGAACGGCATGTCTGGGGTTTTTTTCTTACTATATTTCTCATCAAAATACGCCATCACTTTTTTGTTGATCAGATCGCGATCTTTCTTGGACTTGAAGGTGATGAATGAAAACCACACTTCCTCCCCCGGCTTTGCCTTCGCCATTTTTGGAAATGTGAATTTCACATGCGCAGGCGTCACATCATCCGCTCGACATTCTTTGTAGTCGATCGCACCGAACTTCATCCGATTATATAAAAAAATGCGCCAAGTAAAAACTTAGCGCATTAAGAGAAAAAGATAAAAGGAATAAGGTTAAGAAACTGCTTCACGAAGACCGCAATCCGAGTAGGAGCAGCCCAGGCTGTACCAGCCCACTTGAACCTTGCTGCCGAACCAGAACATGCTGGGCACGCCGCCATCGGAATAACGAGAACCGGTACAGAATGTAACTCCTTTGATATCCAGGTGGTTACCTGTTTCATCGAAGTACGAAAGCTCATGGATCATGCGTTCAAGCACGGTCACACCGATGGTCATGGTAGGATCAGCCTGGTTGGTTGATTTTCCTAAATATTTTTCATCAGGTTCTACACCGTCACGCACCCAGATTGCATACGCAGTTTTGGTAGTGCGGGCGTTGGTAGGAATAGCTTTGTCCAGGTCATCTTTGTATCTCCAGCATTTGAATGCCTTTGACATAGCGTCATACGCCTGGTTCATCGTTAATCCCTGTGCAATAATCAGCAATCTCCAGTTTCCTTCAGCAGGTTTTTCTGGAATGATCAGATCAGCGAAATTGAGATCAAGAGAAAAATGTTTTTGGTAAAACTTTCTCCATTGTTCTTTTTCTTCAACGAATAGATCAGTAACATTGAACATTTCAAGCAATTGCTTGCGGATCGTGTTCTTCTTGCCGATCAGGTTTTGAAGCTCTGCTTCTGACTTTTTTGCGAAAATCGCAGTTACCACTTCGACTATGAAGCCGACGAGGATGCCAAGTTTTGTTAAAAACTTTGGACTTAGGTTTGTTCCATTACTCATGGTTTGTTCCTTTTTGAATGTGAAAGGACATTATCGTCCGAGTACATTATAGCATACTTTACATATCTTGTAAAGTATTGCCCAATCGTGTAAAACCTTTATTTATCAATGGTACTGCGTCATCAATAGGATGTGGACGATATTAATGAAGTTATTAAGAAAGCGGAACATTATCGCTTTGAAGATGAAGAATCTAAAGTTTTTCTAAACTCTATTTCTGCACTTCCAACTTCAAAGAAACGACTCAAGAAATCGATCATTGAAAGGATGGAAATGCTAATTATTGCATACACTACACTAGCTACTTTTGTCCCAGACGAAACGATTGAGTACCTAGAACAACATCCAGAAGATATGAAAAAAGTTTATCTCGATATGCTTGATGATATGGAAAAATTTGAAAAAGAGATTATAAAAAAGATCTGTCATCGACAGAAGAAATGAGGTTTGTAAAATCTCTATTTTTTGAGAGCGTTAATAGTCATATCTCTTATCTTAACCAGATCACCAGGAGAATAAACATCTGAAGCAAAATAGAACTCCTCATTAAATAAATCATCAAGGATTTTACTAGCTATAGTTTCCAGACCCATAAAAAGTCTCAATTTTTCACTATCCTCTTTACTTTCATCGACACGGTCAAGCATGGCACTGTAGTCATAACTCCAGTGATCAGTGAGAGACTTGTCGGAAGTAAAATCCCAAATATACATATTTCTTTCGTCCTCATCAGTGTCGTACTCTTTGATTTTTTCTATAGGCAACTCTTTTTGGTTCTCAATAAAATCAATTATCTTATCACGCAGGGCAATCTGAAACTGTTCACGATTAAAGTTGGGGTATGGGCTAAGAACATGAGCAAGTATGATGCTTTTTTCTTCAAGCATCATCATTCTTCCTTGAATAAATCCTTCAAGCTGTTCTTGTGTGCGTTCTTTAGGTTCTTCAGGTGCATTCTCTTTCTTCTCCTTGATACTTGTCGTCCAAGCTTCAATGAGATCTCGCCACGCCGACCAGTTGGCTGTTTCTTCAAGCTTGGGCGCTAGTTCTTTATCAAGATCAGTAATAATCTGCTCATCGGAGTATCCCCAACACTTACGCAACGCGGTTACATATTGATTGAGCAAAATTGCCGCCCTCCGAGGATCATAGTAACTAAACGCATTGCTTGCTTTATTTTTTATCTGAGAAAGTTTTTGATCTATAGGCTTCAGGCTACGATTAAAGAGAATTCCGCCAAGTTTGTTGATAAAATTCTCTACACTGTGCTGGGTCGGTTTGCCATCAGCATCATACTTAATATAGGTATCTGCAGAAATGTCGATTGCGGTGAGCAAATCTTCAATACCATATTTTCGCAAGAGCGTCCGTATCGTTCCCTCACCATTTTCACTAATGGTGAATGGTTCTATGCGAGCATGAGCATAGTCTTTTATCATTTCAAGTGTTTCCTTATCGAGATTGGATAGTGATTCTTTCCACTGAAACATGAGCTCGATTTGCTCTCGACGTTCCTGTATGAGTTCAAGTTGTTTACGCTGCTTATCTATGGCAGACGTATCGGTCAATCGTTTATCACTTTTTCCTAAATTACAAGCATAACAACTCGTTATGAGATTGATGATTTCACTACTGCCGCCTTTTGATACAGGGTCAATGTGGTCTACATGGAGAACAATGTCAGGAGCTTTTTGACCACAATACTGGCAAGTAAAATGATCACGTTTAAATACCTCAAATCGAACAGATTTTGGAATCGACACACGCTTTGGCACTTCAGCAGGTTTAGCCATATCTTTGAAAATCGAATTCTACAATACAAGCGCAGACTGATCAATATTTGAAGGGATACTCTCAACAACCGTGCCGCAGCCTTTCTTGCAGGCATACTTTCCATTATTTTCTCCGTAGCTGTCTTCCATCTTCCACCATCCGTCAGGGTGAGTACAACAAACCTCACATGGCTTAATATGATTCTCGTCATACATATATCTACCCTCGCCATTACATTTTTTGCATTTTTCCTCGGTCATATGCGTATCTTTCCATAAAAGAGGGTTGTAAATCAAGTACTTCTATACTCACACGACCACACTACATATTTCTTAGTCTGCATAGCTATACACCTCAAACCAGTCTGTCATTAATATATACATGGAAATGTTCGCAACAGCCCAAACAGGCTTCCCCGAGGTAGTGGTAACCCAAAAAGTAAGGTACTGCTTATATGCCAGAAAGTCGACAGAACAAGACGAGAAACAAGCGCTTTCGATTGATTCACAGATCAAAGAAATGATGGCGATTGCCGAGAGAGACGGCATTGAGATTATAGATATTCGACGAGAATCTCACTCTGCAAAAGATTCAGGGCAACGCCCCGTATTTAAAGAATTGCTTGATGATATCAGACGAGGCAGGTATACAGGCATCCTAACCTGGGCACCAGATCGACTTTCTCGAAACGCAGGAGATCTCGGGTCGCTTGTTGATTTAATGGATGAGAATAAGCTGGTTGAGATACGGACATACGGGCAGCAGTTTAGAAACTCCCCAAATGAGAAGTTCCTCTTGATGATTCTCTGTTCACAAGCCAAACTTGAAAATGACAATAAGAGTATCAATGTGAAGCGTGGACTAAAGACGCGGTGCGAAATGGGACTATGGCCTGCACAAGCACCGACTGGATATGTAAAGGAGAAACGGATGGATCGAAAATGCCAAACGCTGATCGATCCAGACCGTGCCCCGATCGTTAAGAAAATCTTTGAAAAAGCAGCATATGAGAAGTGGAGCGGACGAAAGATATACCATTGGCTCAAATTTGAACTCAATTTCAGAAGTGCTGCGAGTAACAAGAACCTCACACTGAGCAATATATACATGATGTTAGGAAACCCCTTTTATTACGGGGTTTTTGAATACCCGAGAAAGAGCGGCAACTGGTACAAAGGAACGTATGAGCCAATCATCACCAAAGAACTGTTTGATCAAGTACAGGAGCAAATGAGAAACAATATTGTCAGATCAGAAAGCAAAGAGTTTGCCTTTACCAAACTCATGACCTGCGGACTCTGCCAATCAGGCATCTGTGCCGATGAGAAATTCAAGAAGCCAAAGAATGGCAATATTCACCGCTATGTCTACTACGGCTGTACAAGATCGAAAGACAAGAACTGCAAATGCGGCTTTCTTGAAGAGAAGGAGCTTATCAAGCAGTTTGAAGATCTCCTCGACACGATCGATGTGGATGAGATCAGTATCAAGGAAAAGCTGAAGACTGAAGTGGAACGGTTTAAGAAGTTTCAAAGAGTACTGTCGGGAAGCAAGGAGAAAATCGACACAAGCGATGTTGATATACGCAACTATGCGAAGTACCTCTTGCGAGACGGTGCTGATGTTGAGAAGCGAGAATTGCTTGGATGTTTTAAGAGCAAGATAGTGATGAAGCATAAGGTGATATCACTAGTATAGAAAAAAGGAGCCGAAGCTCCTTAGTTAAAAATCATTAAAATAAACTTATGAATTTTGTGTTTTGTAGTACTCAACCATTTGTTTGATGGAAGCCGCGTAACGCTCTCTGGCCTGTTTGACACTGTAGTCAAAGGCAACCAAGGCCATATCTGCAATTTCTTGCGGATCTTGCGCTGATTTTTTCATTGCGTCATACAAACCTTGTCGTTTGAGGTCTTTTACAGCCTCTTCAAGGTCTTTTGTTTCCAACTTTTCTTTCCTTAAAAAGGAAAACACGGTTGTGAGCTTTTTGAACATCATGATGTTCATGAGCTCTTGGATGAACTCTTTTTTCATAATTTATTTCTTTAAAGAACACGTATCCCATTACTAGGATTGGGGTACCAAAATTGTTTATACCTAGTATGGTCATATCTTATCATGTTTTTATGAAAAAGTCAACCGATCGTAGTGGCTCAACATCCTTGCATTCGGACTACAAAGTAGCTTTATTTCCCTCTCGTAATGTCAGCCTGAAGCGAAATATATTCATCCCCAGCCGCTTCAATTTGTTGTGACGTAGGCTCATCGTTTATACCTTCTTCTAAACGTATCCGACGCTCGTCAAGGATCTCGCCTTCATACATCCAATACGCAGGTCCTTGTACTTGCCACTTACTTCCAAGCGCTCTTTGAGCTGCTAGCGAGAGCGAAATTACTTCTCCTCGAAACTCAACATGCTTCTGATCATCTGCAACATGACACACAATACTTTCGTCTCTGATGAATTCGAGCTGCGCCCCAGGCGGTATCTCAGCCATTTTGAAATTGAATGCGGAGCGTCTCTTGCGAGCAACTTCGATTGCCTCTGCATCTTCTTTTGTCTCAATACCTACATCACGAGATGGTGTCACATCTTCAAGTGCAAGAAGCTTGAGAATAGAAACGATGCGCTCGGGAGCAATAGTGAAGAACTCTCTTTTCGGATTCTTTCTGTGATCACCAAACGCATCGTGGAGTGCTTTTTCAACCTGGCTTACATCAGCAACGCAGACGGCATAATAACACTCAAACGGAAGCGGCACAGACGTCGATCGAGACAATTCCAAAATGCGTTGCTCAACGGAGGTGGTTGTTTTGCCGATTTTCACATATCCCGGCATTGCCTCGTTGGTTAAGATATATACTATTCCTGCTGGGTCATTCATAAATAATTTAATAGTTAAGCATCTCTCATCCGCATCGGCCTACTCATATCATACTGACAAATAGATCTATCATTATGAGCGGCATCAATGAGGAATTTCAGTTTTGCGGGATCATTTGCAATCTTTTCCCATGGCACAACAGAAATTAGAGCTTCTTTCTTTAAGAGATTATCAATAATTCTTTCTGGCATAAGAGGATAACGAGCATCATATTCAGCTCTTGTATCTATAGACATCCAATTAGTATTCTCAGGGTGAACAATCTCTTTCTCGTACTTATGAGGTGCGGTATATGTTGTACAACCAGTCGATGGTAATTTGATTACCAATATCCCGGATTTTTTATTAACACTCCCATCAAACATACTGGAGTATGTTTCCCAGTCAACATGTTTTCGTCCCCATGTTTCAGTTCCAACAAGGACAATTGTTACTGTCGAATCGCGCAAATATTCATCTCTGATCTTTGCTCTTATCGCTTCAGCTGAGAGTGAGTCAGAAATATCTCCAACGCTTACAGAGTAGTCATTAAAAATACCATGCTGCGTATTCAATCTACACAGTTCATCCTTATAAAATTGATCGTTATCGTGATGATAACTTATAAATACATTGTGCATATTACTTTCTATGATTCTTCTGATAATGACGGCTTTGCTGGGATTTCTTTTACTTTTTTACTCTTTGATTGTTGTAAAATCAATCGCTTCATGCTTTCTCTGTAGTTCATGAGACGATTATTGACAACCGTTAGATCCTTCTCTAGTTCAGCAAAGTGCGTGTACTTAGTTTGTATGGACTGAGGATCGATG
The DNA here is from genome assembly GCA_964387755.1 of uncultured Candidatus Saccharibacteria bacterium. Classification (GTDB taxonomy): domain Bacteria; phylum Patescibacteriota; class Minisyncoccia; order Phycocordibacterales; family UBA9973; genus UBA4124. The sequence continues at coordinate 23,823 of CAYLWR010000022.1, forward strand.
TCACCTTTTGCATCTTTCAGTTGCGCATCGTACCAATGTCTAAAGCGCGCTTGCCACTGCGTAAGATGTGGGCGTAGACCTTCATTCAGAACACTTACTGATAAATCAATGATTTTAGTGGTGCTTGGTTGTTTCAGTTTACTTACTGGGATGTCTTTAATAAGTTCACGCGTAATCGAAAAGAAGTTGTACCACGAATCATAGATTTCTGAAATTACATCATTTTTTAGATCAATTGGAAGACCGATTTTTCTTGTGCTTAACTCTACCCAGATTTTATAGGCAATCTGTCTATCTTCCCTATTTGGTTTAAATTTGAGTTTGTGCTGTCCTAACCCCATTTCTGCTTCATCAATTTCAAAATCTGAACCAGTGTATTTACCCAATAGCTTCAGTACCCATCTAATACCTAAAACAAGACCAACAATAATAAGAATAGCAAGAAGGCTAAATTTGAATGAAAAAGTAAAGTCACGATCGACAGAGAATGTAAAATAAGGAGACTTGGCTACTGGAGGCATAGATTGGGTTTCTTGTGATGGAGGCATAGTGATATAGGCGGATTGTAACATAGAAAACATCGCGCCGGGCATTCTATTTGGTAATACAAAAAACCACCGAATTTGGTGGTTTTTTGTTCTGATTGCTGCTCTCAGCAGGTATGCAATGACTGAATAGATCCATCGAGTGATTCGACGCTCTCTGGGCGAACGAACCGTGCTCAACGTGGCTGCCCGACAGGGACTCGAACCCCAATTTACGGTGCCAGAAACCGGCGTCCTACCATTAGACGATCGGGCAATGATCGTGCGCCCTACTATACCTGAAAAGATGTTTTTTTTCAATTATTCACTATTCTAATTCCAGAAACTGTCTGATGAGCGTGTTGTCGGCGAGCTGGATCGGGACGATGCTCCGCTGAGCAGTGATCGAAACTTTTTCTTTTGGAAGGTAGGTATACACACGCGCGTCGAGCGCAACATGGATCGTGCCCATTTGCTGGAGTGCGAGTGAAATATAAAGGTCTTCGGCATATAACTTCACCCCAATACTTTTATAGACAGAGAGAAATTTCTCAAATCCTCCGACACGCTCATAATCATTCTTGCGAAATGCCATATTCGATCCCCATGCAAAGCGATGCTTTTGTAGATTCAAAAATTTTCGTTTGATACAGAACTGCCACCAGCTCGCAAGTTTCCATCCTAAATTATTGAGCACTGTTGTATATCCTGCAACGATTTTCACCTGTTCGTTTGCAGTGAGCGGCTTGATGATATGATTGACCCAGTTTTTATCTGCCCAAGCATCGCCATCCGTACATACAACAATATCTCCCACTGCTTCTTGGATACCTTTCATACGTGCAAAGATCGGACCGCCTTCTCCAGTGCATTCTACAATCCGCACTGTATGATACTTGCTTGCAATCTCAACTGTACGATCAGTACAGCTGTGCGCAACAAGCAGTATTTCATCTGGTGTATATGTTTGCTGGAGTAGCGAATCCAGACAGCGAGCAATCCACATCTCCTCATGTGCGCAATGACCACAACTGATATAGAGCTGATTGTGGAAGAATTAGACATTCAAATGTCGTCGTACCGCAAGGTAGCTCGATATTGCTCCAAGCAAGAGTCCGATGAGCAGTACCGATCCTCCAATTGAGAAGAAATGTGCAGTGTAGTACGTATAGATATTCATACCGATCGCGCTCGTCATATGCTGTCCGAGAAGATAGGTCAGCGGGAGGAATATAGCAGTAACGATCACAAAGGCAAAAAATCCGTAGAGTAATCCCCCGACAATAAACGGCGCTCGCACATAGGCAGTACTTGCTCCGACGAGTCGCATGATGCCGATTTCTTCCTTGGCCATATAGATCGTGAGGCGCACCGTTGTAAATACGATGACAATAGAAATGAGTGCGAGGGCGAGCGTAACAGCAACGCCGATGTCTTGGGCATTTTTGATAAGACTGTTGAGTCGATCGATCACTACTTTGTTTTGAGAGTAGTTGATACGCTCGATGATCTGGGCATTGGCGCGCGCGATCTGACTGTCTCCTTCGAGGACTTTTGCGATTGCTTCATACTGTGTCGAATCCTTTGCTTTGATCTGAAGTGCGCCACCAAATAGGTTGTCTCCGAGCTCTTCGAGTGCTTGGATCGTGAGGTAGTCATCGGCATGACGATCGCGGAACTGTATCACCTGATCATCTGCAGAGTTGTACACGACTGACGCGACCTCGGGGAGCTGCTCGAGTGTTCCTTTGAGGCTCAAGATACTGTCTTCGGGTGCATCAACCGTGAAGTACACGGCAATATCGACGCGCTGTTGTACTTGCGCGATACCATTTACGAGCACTGCTCGGAACAAGATGATAGCTGTTGCAACTGCAAGTGTGATCGTCGTTACCAAAATAGCCGCGTATGAGACTAGCCCATTACGTCGGAAGTTGATCCACCCGCTTCGCAATACTCGTTGTAACCTAACCCAAACCATATACTCTACTATTATACATTCTTATTTCTTAATTGAGCGCTTTTCGTCTCCTACCACACGACCTTTCTGCATGGTAACCAGGCGCGTCCCGACTGCATGGATGAGAAGCGGGTCGTGCGTCGTGAGAATAACCGTCGTACCGAGGTCGTTGATCTTTTTCAAAATATGAATCACTTCTTTGGTATTCGCCTCATCGAGGTTCCCTGTTGGCTCATCCGCAATGAGCACCTCGGGTTGGTTGATAATGGCGCGCGCGATTGCAAGCCGCTGCTTCTCCCCACCTGAGAGCTGGTTCGGGAAATGGAACATGCGGTCCTCTAGATCAACAAGCTGGAGCACATGCGGGACATCACTCACTATTTCTTCATCACTTTTGCCGGCTGCTTCCATGGCAAAGGCTATATTTTCGTATGCGGTCTTTGAGCCCAGTAGTCGGAATTCTTGAAAGACCGTACCGATACGACGACGAAGCTGGGTCGTCTGGGCACGGTTGAAACTCTCAATATCGATATTCTCAAACAACACCGTACCCTCGCTTGGATGATCTTCTGCAAGAATCATTTTGGTAAGCGTGGTCTTGCCAGCACCCGATGGACCAATAATGGTGACAAATTCCCCTGTTTCAATCTGTAAATTTACATTCTCGAGCGCCACCGCGCCGTTGGGATAGACTTTTGATACGTTTACGAACTTAATCATGCAGGATCTAGTATAGCATACGAGGTATGACCGGTATGTTACAGTGCTTTTTCTGCTTCGATAAATGCATCCAGATCTCCGTCTTCGAGCACCTTGTCAACATTGCCTGTTTCTACGCCGGTACGGTGGTCCTTGATCATTTTGTAGGGATGGAGTACATACGAGCGAATTTGATTACCCCATTCAATATCGGTTGTTTTGGAAATCTGCATGCCGCGCTCACTGGCAATACGTTCTTCTTCTTGTCGTTTGTACAGCTTGCCTTTGAGTAGCTCGAGTGCACGTTCTTTGTTTTGCTCCTGACTTCGCTCAGTAGTGACATGCACCGCTATGCCAGTTGGGAGATGCACCATGCGCACTGCAGTCACACGCTTGTTCACATTCTGACCGCCGGGACCACCAGAACGCGCAAATGAAACATCGAGTTCACTTTCGGGGATGATAACCTCAGTATCATTTGTATCAAACTTTGGAATAACTTCTACAAGTGAAAAAGAAGTCTGACGCTTGCCATTTGCATTAAACGGGGAAATGCGTACAAGTCGGTGTACGCCTGACTCATGCTTGAGCGTGCCGTATGCGCCCTTGCCACTGATCTCTATCGTCACATTACGATAGCCACCATGATCGTTGCGAGTACTGCTCAGTGTGGACATGCTCCATCCTTTCCGCTCGACAAATTTCTCGTACATCCGCAGGAGCATCGCACTGAAGTCTTCTGCATCATCGCCTCCTGCACCAGAAAACACTGTGAGCACAGCAGCGCCTTTGTCATACTTTCCAACCCCTTGGAGTTTATCTTTGAGCTCTTGGAGTTCCTTGATCTGCGCCTGCGCCCCTGCCACATCATTCCAAAAGTTTGGAGCATTCATTGCGGTTTCGATTGCTGTGATACGTGATTGAATTGATTCTTTGTCCATGAGCCACCTCCGAGGATCGAACTCGGGACCTATGGTTTACGATACCATTGCTCTACCAGCTGAG
>CAYLWR010000023.1:0-6339 GCA_964387755.1 uncultured Candidatus Saccharibacteria bacterium
CCTACAACTGCAGTGACCGGCACAGTGAAAGAGAGCTGCGACTTTTTCGCAAAGGATTTAAATCCGGCAATGTCTATTTGCTGGAGACGCATGATGCTATCAGTATAGCATTTCATGAACTGGAAAATAAAAAACGCCAGACAATGTCCGACGTTTCAAATCACATTTTTTATCAATAACTTCCTGAGTATCCATACGAGCCACTAGAACCCGTGTTGGAATTTTTTGAAAGTATAATATTTCGAGCAAGGTTTATGAGTTCACTTCCTGCTTGTGCAAGAACTTCCCTGTTTTGCTGCCTCTCTTCAGGTGAAAGCTTTGGTTTCTGAGCCTTTGGCTCTTTTTGCTTTTCTACTTGAGTGAGGTAGCACGCATCTGTAAAAGAAAAGAATGCTTTGTTATCAAACACCATAACAGTGTCTCCGTTGTGAAGCTGGCCTTTATATGACTCATCTCCTTTCAGGTACATATATTCTTTCTCTGTTTGTTTTTTGCGCATATCTGTAACAGATATTTTTTTCGCATTGGCAAACACATATTCAGCGGTAGCGTTGGGATATATTCTTAGGAACAGTTTACGTACCTCAGGATCGATTTGCATTTGCTGTGCTTTGGCGATGGAAGAAATAGATAAAATAATGATAGTTGTAAAGATCAATACCTTTTTCATTGCATAATGATTTATATGGTGAATTAATGATTTCTGTTACTATTATACACCATATTTATAAAAAAGTCAAGTCTATTTCCATCCTTTTGTTTCGAGCGCTGCGGTAGCTGCCTTTTGCTCACCCTCCTGCTTGCTGCGACCTTTGCCTTCTGCTATTTTCTTGTCTCCAAAGAAAATGCCGATGGTGAAATATTTGTCATGATCTGGTCCCGTTTCGGCAACGACTCTGTACGACGGAGTAACCCCAAGTCGCTCTTGCGCTTCTTCTTGGATGAGACTTTTCGCGTCTTTCCATGACTTGTTCTTGATAATATCAGGAAGCCTGACAAGTAGTGTGCGCGTCACAAACTGATCACACACCGCATAGCCCTGATCGAGATAGAGCGCGCCAACAAATGACTCGTAGGTGTTCGCAAGGATCGTCTGGCGTGCACGTCCAGTATCCTTTTGTTCTCCCTTTGAAAGGAGTAGATAGTCGTTCATGTGAAGCTCTGCGGCAACTTCGCCCATGATAACGGCATTCACAAGTGCGCTCCGGTATGCGGTGAGATCCCCCTCGTGAGATCCGGGATAGGTGCGATACAGATAGTCAGTAACCACGAGTTCGATCACTGCGTCTCCGAGAAACTCGAGGCGCTCGTTGTGTTCGAAACCACTCTTTGGATTTTCGTTGATATATGAGCGGTGAATGAATGCGTGTGTGAGTATGTCTTTGTCGGTAAAGGTGATACCGATTGACTGTTCAAATGGGGTAAAATCTTTCATGGTAATACTGGCTAGATAGCGTGTAGGCTGCTGACTATACGAATAGTCCACAATCTATACACTACGTTATTTACTGGTAATTTTTTCAATCGCCTTGGCGATCAACGGCAATATATCATCATATATGGTGAGGTCAACCACTTCGTGGAGTTGGAACCACTGTGCCTTGTCGAGACCTCCGTTGGTGTGAAGATCGAGTTCTTGGTATGAGGATTCTGCAAGATAGAACACTACCTTCTTGAGCAGTTTCCCCTTTTCTGGATGTGACGCAACATACTCGATCGCACCAAGCTCTGGACCGAGTTCTACTGGGATGCCGAGCTTTTCTTCGATCTCACGCTTTGCGGTTTGTTCGATGGTCTCACCTTCTTCGGCTCCGCCTTTCGGAAGCGTCCAGTACCCGAACACATCGTGCACGAGTGCGACATAGTCGACTCCATCATGCCGAGCATGTACTACTCCTCCACCTTTTGCTTCAACAGGAAGTTTGGATATATCAATTGGTTCTTCAGGCTCCTTTACTTTTGGTGCACGAGGTTTGGAAACCTGCTCCTTGCCCGGTTCGCCGATCTCTTTGTACACAGCGCCGAGCACACCGTTCACAAACTTGCTCGAGTTTTCTCCGCCGAAATTCTTGGCGAGCTCAATCGCCTCATTGATCGCAACCTTGGGTGGGACTTGTTCACGATCTCCAAAGAGAAGCTCTGCAAGTCCCATACGCAGTATGTTGCGATCAACATTTGAAATCTTCTCAAGTGGCCACTCGGGGGCAGCCTTTGCCAAAATATCATCGATCACCGTCTGCTTGCGCTGAACCAGTTCAACCAATGTGTAGATGAACGCATTGTCGTTATGACCTGGCGCAAACTCAGCAATATCACGATCGATGATCGCCTTTAGATCCTCGGGCATGCCCGTAAAGTCCCACTCAAAGAGTGCTTGGAGAGCGATGGAGCGTGAGAGATGTCGATTTGCCATAAAGAACAGAATTGCTTACATTAATTATTTCTTGGCTTTCTTCTGCTTCTTGAGGACCTTCTTGACCTGGTCCTTACCTACTGATCGCCCCTTGTACATGCCGTCGATTGTTGCCTTGTGGCGAACATGCGGTGTACCACTCTTGTCTGTAAAGAGTGCCATGCCTTTCAATGCTTGGTGGCTTCGGCGATTTGCCGTATGCGCGCGGGTGTGTCTCATTCGTACTACCATATAGAGATACTATAGCCTATATCGTAGAAATTGTAAATAAAGCATACAGGTATGGATATTTGTGGTATAGTCATTCCATATGAACGACAGTATTGAACACAGCGACCACAAGAAACTTGGCCGTGAACTCGAACTCTTTACCTTTTCTGATACTGTCGGCAAAGGCCTTCCGCTTTGGCTTCCAAAGGGCGCGACGGTTCGACGCGAACTTGAGCGGTTTATCATTGATGAAGAAATTCGTCGTGGCTATTTGCACGTGAAGACGCCGGATATTGCAAAGCTCGACTTGTACAAAAAGTCAGGACACTACCCGCACTACAAGGATTCAATGTATGCACCAATACAGATCGATGATGAAGAATTCATGCTTCGCCCGATGACCTGCCCCCACCACTTCGAACTCTACCTGTCCAAGCCACATAGTTACCGAGAACTCCCGATGCGCATCGCGGAGCTCGCACAGCTCTACCGGCATGAGCAATCAGGAGAGCTCATGGGCCTCCAGCGCGTACGTACATTTTGCCTTGCCGACGCACACATCATCTGTGCGAATGAAGAACAGGCAGTTGATGAAATCGGCAAAGCGCTTGACCTTATAGAATACGTAACAAGTATTTTCGGGCTCAAACTTGATCAGGACTATCGATATCGACTTTCACTTGGCGACCGAGCAAATACTGAAAAGTACTACAAAGACGATGCGGCATGGGAGAAAGGTGAAGGACTACTTCGAGACCTCATGGTCACACGCGGATCAAAGTTCGAAGAAGCAAAAGATGAAGCTGCATTCTATGGTCCCAAGATCGATATCCAGATGAAGAATGTAAATGGTAAAGAAGATACTGCATTCACGGTACAGTACGACTTCTGTATGCCATCACGATTTGCACTCACCTATACCGGAGAAGATGGGCAAGAACATCCATGCTTTGTCGTTCACCGTTCGTCAATCGGTGCGATTGAACGCATCATGGCATTCCTTATTGAAAAATATGCTGGCGCATTTCCAGTCTGGCTTGCTCCTGTGCAAGTCGCAGTGCTCCTGTTGGAGAATCCTTTGCGGCATACGGAAAAGAAATTGCCGATCGACTTAGCGACCTTGGCGTACGGGTCACCTTTGATGCAAGTGATAGTCTCGGCAAGCGTATTCGAAACGCAAAAACTGAAAAAATCCCCTACCAAATCATTGTGGGTGAAAAGGAACAAAGCGCACAGACGATCACTGTCGAAGGCCGTAACGATCTCAAGCTAGAAGGCATCCCAGTTGCTACCTTTATCGAACGGATCACCACAGAAATCAAAGAACGATCTGTATAGTGCTATACTGACCCTATGGAAACAAATAATGTATACAACTTGATGCATCAGCTAACTCAAGAATCAAAGAGTCTCTGGCGCATCAAGAACAATTATCAGGCCGAAGCAGTCTCAGACGAAGAAAATGCATTCTGGATGAAACTCGCACAAGAAAAGGAAGCTACTATCACTGAGCTCAAAGAATTGATCAAGAAAGCAATGTAAGTAAAAACCTCCGATTCTCATCGGAGGTTTTTACTAAATATCTAGATTTGCCATCTTGGCGTTTGACTGAATGAAACTCTTGCGCGGAGCAACTTCGCTACCCATAAGGATATCAAATACCTGATTTGCTTCTTCGGCGTCTTCGATGGTGACCTGCTTGAGCACGCGGTTGTTTGGGTCCATCGTCGTCTCCCAGAGTTCCTCTGCGTTCATTTCTCCGAGACCCTTGTAGCGCTGGACTGATATCTTTGCACTCTTTTTCTTTGTTTCCTCTTCTACCTCTTCAGGTTCCTCAGCTGGCACTGCTTCCTCTCCTTCACCAATTACCTCAACTTGTTCAGTGCCGATAACTGCAGCCTTTTCATCATCGTTATATGCGTAGTGAACTTCTTTACCCTTCTTGATCTTGTAGAGTGGTGGCTGCGCGATGTAGACGTATCCTGCATCAATGATCGAACGGAAATAGCGGTAAAAGAGTGTGAGGATGAGTGTGGTGGTGTGCGCCCCATCGACATCGGCATCGGTTGCAATGATGATCTTGTGGTAGCGGATCTTCTCGATATCAAAGGTGTCTCCGATCGAAGTCCCCATGGCGATCACGAGGTTTTTGATCTGCTCAGAACCGAGCATTCGGTCGAGTCGTGCACGTTCGACGTTGAGGATCTTACCCCTGAGCGGTAGGATCGCCTGTGTACGACGATCGCGCCCCATCTTTGCAGTACCACCTGCTGAGTCTCCCTCTACGATGAAGAGTTCTCCATCAGACGCGTCCTTTGCCTGACAGTCGGCGAGTTTACCAGGAAGTGTCATACCTTCGAGTGCACCCTTGCGAAGGATTGAGTCTTTTGCCGCCTTTGCAGCCTTGCGAGCGCGCAGTGCAAGCAGTCCCTTGCTGATCATCGCCTTTGCTTCATCAGGATGTTCTTCGAGGAAGGTACTGAACGCCTCACCAAATACTGTGGTTGTCGCACCTTGTGCTTCGGTTGAACCGAGCTTTGCCTTGGTCTGACCTTCGAACTGAATCTCTGCGAGCTTCACTGAGACAACAGCAGTGAGTCCTTCGAGCACGTCATCACCTGAGAGAGCGCCATCTGCTTCTTTGATGAGATTGTTTTTCTTGCCGTAAGTATTGAGCACACGGGTGAGCGCCATTTTGAATCCAACAATGTGCGTGCCGCCTTCTGAGTTGTAGATGTTGTTTGCAAACGGAACAATGCGTTCGCTCATATCATCGACATACTGGAGTGCGATCTCAACCCCTACATTGTCTTGCTCTTTCTCAGTATAAAAAATAGTGTCATGAATCGGCTTCTGAAGTCTGTTGTAGTGCGCGACGAGCGACTTGAGTCCTCCTTCGAAATAGTAGGTGGTCGTTGGTGCTTCAAGGCCGAGCTCCTTGAGCCAGAATACACTGGTCGGATCGATTTTTTCTGAAACATCACGTGCATCGATGATGCTTACGCGTAGTTTCTTCACAAGGTATGCTTGTTGTCTGAGTCGATCGATGATGGTCTTGAGATCAAAAGTAGTTGTGTCTTTGAAAATAGTTGGATCTGGTTCAAAGGTAATGATCGTTCCATTGTTTTTAGTCTTACCTATTTTTTTTACAGCACCCTTCTTTACGCCGATCGCGTATTCTTGCGCGTAGATATCACCATCCTTGTGCACCTCTGCACGAGTATAGGTTGAGAGCGCATTCACCACCGACGCTCCCACTCCGTGCAGTCCTCCAGAGACTTTGTAGCCTGATCCGTCACCGCCAAACTTACCTCCGGCATGGAGCGTTGTCATCACAGTCTCAAGCGCACTTACTTTTGTCTTGGGATGGATATCTACCGGAATACCGCGACCATTATCTGCAACACGAATGCGGTTACCAGGAAGAATGGCAACCTCGATCGTATCAGCATAGCCACCCATCGCCTCATCACGTGAGTTATCAAAAATTTCCCAGACGAGATGGTGGAGTCCGTCAACACCAGTCGTGCCGATGTACATACCCGGTCGCTTGCGCACCGGCTCAAGACCTTCAAGGACGGAGATTTGTTCTGCGCCATAGTTACTCTTCTTTTTCGAATCGTCCTTTGCCATATAGTGTTGAAATTATAGCATTTTTTAGCTATTACGGTTAGTTGACACCATGGAATAAAGTGATGAAGTACTGATTTTAGACC
>CAYLWR010000024.1:0-7977 GCA_964387755.1 uncultured Candidatus Saccharibacteria bacterium
GAGCGCTCGGTCATTTCAAAATCCAAAAAGAAGAAGCTTCATCTGCAGGTGTCCGGCGTATCAAAGCAGTCTTGGAATAAAAAACTCCCATACTCGGTATGGGAGTTTTATTTTTGTTGCTATACTTAGCACATGACACGACGAGTAGTGGGCAAAGTTTTTGCGGTGTATGACATCAGCTCGAGTTCTGTTGCGGGTGGGCATGTACTTTCTGATGGTGCACGTACTACCTTTTTGAGTCATGCGCGCGAGCATGCTCCACTCCAAGAAGATATCAATATGGATCGATTTGTTACGGAGACGATCAAGCACCTCGAGCGCGTTGTTGCGACCGTGCAGAGCGAAGATATCCATCATCCATCATACGTACAGGTCACCCTTGCGTCGCCGTGGTATCGATCACAGACGCGCACCATCGTGTATCAGGCGCAGGTGCCATTTACCACTACTCCTGCATTCATCAACAAGCTCGTAGATGAAGAAATAGCGCACATGTTAGCAAATGAAGAAGGTCCCTTTGGAGTATTTGGTACGAGCTCACTTATCGTAGAAAAGCAGCTCTCGAGTATTATACTCAATGGCTACCCTACCACTGCTCCGTATGGCAAAAAGGCAACTACTGTTGAGCTTTCGCTGACGATTACCATTGCACCCAAGCCTGTTCTCGATCGCTTTAGCGAGGTACTCAAACGCGCGTATGGTGTGCGTACGATCGGGTATACTACGAGCCCGTTTACGACCTTTATAGTCATGCGAGATCGGATGAATGCAGCTGATGACTGCACCGTTATTGATGTAGGCGAAGAGGTAACCGACGTCGCATTCATTCAGCGAGGTGTCGTACTCTACCAACACTCCTTTCCGGTAGGAACCTACGGTCTGTATCGGGCGCTCGCCGGCAAGAGTGCGAGTACTTCACGTGAGTCGGTCACGATGCTTGAGTCATATCGACTTGGCAAACTCTCTCCCAAGGCTTCAAAAACTATTGAGACATCGCTTACTGCATTTACGACACACTGGCAGTCATGGTTCCAGCAAGTAGTAGATGCGTATGGTCGCCGTGTGCCATCTCCAATAGTTGTTACTGTAGATCCTCGCTTTGAAATACTCATACAGGGTGCCCTTGAGGCAGATCCACTACTTGCCCATATGGCGGCACATGGCCCACTGGTTCGCATGGTTACTTCTGATACCTTTTCGGGACAGATCGGTGATACAGAAGGGAAGCCGATCGATGTACCACTTGCAACGACGGCACTTTTCGTAGAACAATTTATATAATAGGCGTATGAAGCTATATGACGTTATCAGAAAAGAACAAATGGAAAACGGAGATCCGCTACCCGATCTTCCAGATCCAGAGCGACCGGTATACTATCCGGCTCGCAAACGATTTTCATGGCGAACGATTATCGTAGGAGGGGGTGCAATCGTATTTTTAGTCCTGCTCTATATCATCGGTATGAAGGTTGTTCGAGCAAAAGTGGTGATCAATGAACGGCGCATCCCATTCACCCTTTCTGGTGTTGAATTTGAGCTTGTTCATGAAGAAGACGCAACTGCGGGCAGGCTTTCGTTCCAAACCATGATTGTTCCAACCGAGGTCTCACGGCAGGTCTACGGTTCAGTTGTACAGCCAAGCACGAGTAGTGCAAAAGGTGCGGTGGTTTTCTTTAATGAGTACAGCACCAAGTCACAAACTATAAAAAAGGGAACGGTCGTAACCAGTAAAGAAGGCAAGAAATACACAACGCAAGCACAGGTGGTTGTATCCGGCTATACCACCAAGAGCGGTAAAAAGGTCCCCGGTACTTCTCCCTCAGTTGCGATCACTGCGTCCGGTACCGGACCAAGCTATAACAGTAGTGGTACTACGTTTGCGGTATCAGGATGGGGCAAGACGCTCTACGCGCAGTCTTCCGGATCTATCACTGGTGGAAATGATGGTGCTGCACACGGCGTTGCAGAGGCTGACAAGCCCGATGTTATCGCAACACTCCAAGCCCAACTCATCGAGCGTCTCAAGAGAGAGACGAGAGCGCAGATCCCTGAGCGTCTTGTGACCTTTCCTGATCTACAAGTCACTACTATCGACAGTAGCTCACTCCAGCTCAGTGGTACGAGTATCAAGTTTCCTGCGAGTATCAAAGGTAGTATGACAACCTATCTGATCGATCGAGACCTTCTTGAGACCAGTATTGCCAACGAGGTGCTTTCTGATCATACCTATGCTGATGTTGCGATCCCGGCACTTGCCGACCTTACCGTTGAGCCAGTTACTGCGCTCCCGACGGATCCAAAAAGTACCCCTGAGTCTATCAAAGTAAAGATCTCAGGGCAGGGCACTATTATTGCCAAGGCACCCGTTCTCCAGATCCGTGAATCGCTTATAGGTACCCCAAAGCGCTCCTTTAGAGATATCCTTGCAAAGGTTCCTGAGGTTGATACTGCCGCCTATCATTTTTACCCATTTTGGGCACCCTTTTTCCCTGCAAAGGAAAGCCGTATCACTGTCGAGGTCAAATAGTTGACCCAAAGAATTGAGTATAGTATTATTAGGTTCTTAACGCATGCCAACACCCACCGAAGCAATCAAAGGGACAATTTCTGAAGCGCTTCCAAACACGATGTTTCGGGTAACCCTTGAAAATGGTGAAAGTATTGTTGCGTATCTTGCAGGCAAAATGCGTCTGCACCGCATCAAGGTGTTGGTAGGAGATACGGTCGATGTCGTGATCGATCCGTATGGGGGCAAGGGGCGTATTGTCAGACGAGGATAAGTAGTGTATACTCTCCCCGCTAGAAATTTTCGACGCAAAAACAGTTTTTATGAAGATCAGATCAACAGTCAAAAAAATGTGTGACAAGTGCAAGATTGTAAAGCGCAATCGCCATTTGCACGTGATCTGCGATAACCCAAAGCACAAGCAGAAACAATAATCCTATGCGTATCCTCGGAATTACTATCCCTAATGAAAAGCGACTTGATATCGGGCTCACTACCCTCTATGGTATCGGTATTGCAACAGCAACCAAGATCCTCAAACAGGTACAGGTTGCTCCAGAAACCAAGGCAAAGGATATCACTATTGACCAAGAACGAGCGATCACCAAGCTCATCGAAGAGCGCACGATCGAAGGAAACCTCAAACGTGAAATCGCTTCAAATATCAAGCGTTTGAAGGATATCAAGGCGTACCGCGGTGTTCGTCACATGCGTCGGTTGCCTGTGAAAGGTCAGCGCACCAAGACCAACTCTCGCACCGTTCGCGGCAACGTTCGCAACACGATGGGATCCGGTCGTCGTAAGGAAAGTAAGACATAAAAAGTAGCAATATGGGAAAGAAACGAATCACAAACCAAGAAGGACAGCTCGTTGATGCACAGATGCGTGGTCGAGCAGTCGCGCGTACGACCAAGAAGAAGCTCACTACGGCGATGCTTTCTATTGAGGCAACCTTCAACAATACCAAGGCAGTGGTATCTGACCTCAAGGGCAACGTACTTTTCTGGTCTTCATCAGGCTCACTTGGGTTCAAGGGTGCAAAGAAGGGAACGCCGTTTGCTGCTTCAAAGGTAGGAGAAATCCTCGCTGAAAAGGCAACAACTGCAGGTATCAAAGAAGTCCAAGCAGTAGTAAAAGGTGTTGGAAGCGGCCGAGAACCACTTATCAGAGCGTTCATTGGAACCGGTATCGAGCTCGTGTCGGTAAAGGATCGAACTCCAGTGCCGCACAACGGTCCAAAAGCAAAGAAACCACGACGAGTATAGCTATATGGAAAAAAGAGCAAAATACAAAATGTGTCGACGACTAGGTCCTGGAGTGTTTGAAAAGTGTCAAACACAAAAGTACACACAGTCAGAGATGAAAAAATCAAAATCAGGCAAGCGCCCAAAGCAACTCTCTGACTACGGTCGTCAGCTTATCGAAAAGCAGAAGGTTCGTTTCTCATATGGTCTCTCAGAACGACAGCTTTCCAACTACGTTGCAAAGGCAGCTACGGTGAAGGGTATGCCAGTATCTGACAAACTCTTCGAACTTCTCGAAACACGCCTTGATAACGTTGTGTACCGTCTCGGGTACGCTCCTACTCGCCGCATGGCACGACAGCTTGTCTCGCACGGACATTTCACCGTGGGAGGTACCAAGGTAACTATTCCTTCACTCGCAGTGCGAGTAGGAGATGTGGTTGCCGTGCGCGAAGGTTCTCGAACGAGTGTCGTGTTTGCTGATATGTCCAAAAAGACTGAGTCACACACATGGCCAGCATGGCTCAAGTTTACCCCAGCTGCACTCTCTGCAGAGGTGGTTGCAAAGCCAAAAAATGATGAGCAATTTTTGCAGTTAGAAACCGTGCTTGAGTTCTATAGTCGTTAATAGGACACGAACTTGGAGATTTTACAAATTAATGGTACAATCACTTTTCATATGAACAACATCATGCTTCCCTCAAAACCGCACGCAGCCTTCGAAGAAGGTAACAAAGGCGTATTCGAAATCGACGGTCTCGTACCAGGATACGGCTACACCCTTGGCAACTCTCTTCGCCGTATCATCCTTTCTTCACTTACCGGTGCTGCAGTAACTGCCGTCAAGATTGATGGTGTTAGCCACGAGTTCGCAACAGTAGATGGTATCAAAGAAGATGTTATCACCCTACTTCTCAACCTCAAAAACGTTCGTTTTGCAACAACTACCGACGAACCACAAAAGATTTCTTTCTCAGTAAAGGGTCCAAAGGTTGTCACCGCTGCTGATATTGGCGCAAAGGGAAGTGTTACTGTTGCAAATCCTGAGCAGTACATCTGTGAACTCACCGCTAAGACTACCCTTGCCGTAGAGCTCACTATCGAGCGCGGTCTCGGGTTCATTCCTCGTGAACAGCACCACAAGCAAAAGGCTGACATCGGAACTATCTTCCTCGATGCGGTATTTTCTCCGATCCGTCGTGTGTCATACGATGTTGAGGAAATGCGTGTTGGCGACAAGACCAACTTCAACCGCCTTCGACTTACTATTGAAACTGACGGTACGATCACTCCTCGCGCGGCGCTCGAGCAGTCAGTTGCAATCATGATCGACCAGCTTGCAGCAATCGTCTCTATTGATGCACAGACTGCTATTGATGCGGTACAGACTCGCATGAGCGCAAAGGCTCCAGTTCCTGCACTAGCAGACGGCGTTGAGGCATCTACAGAATCAGACAGTGATGATGCATCAGTTGATGTTACTGATGTACTCAAGAACCGTATTGATACTATCGGACTTTCTACGCGCACGCTCAATGCCCTCACCGCAGCAAATATCCGCACTGTTGGTGGTATTGCTCGCAAGCACGTAGCTGACCTCCTTGAGATCGACGGTATTGGGGACAAGGGTATTACTGAGATCCGAGAAGCGCTTGCTGCCTTCGACTTGTCTTTGAAGGAGTAATACGGTATAACAAGGTACTTATATGCGACACCACAACAACGTGAGAAAATTTGGCCGAGAAAAGAATGGACGCATCGCGCTCATGCGAGGTCTTGCTTCTTCGCTCATTGCGCATGGCCGCATCCTCACGACTGAGGCCAAGGCAAAGGAACTTCGCCCAAAGGTTGAAAAAATGGTGACTCGCGCAAAGAATCCAACCCTTGCAAACCGTCGCGTACTACTCTCTGGTCTCTACAACAACGAATCAGTTGTGACAAAGCTTATCGATCATGTCGCACCAAAGTTCACTGAGCGTCCTGGAGGATACACCCGCATCACCAAGATCGTGCAGCGCAAGAGTGACGGTTCTCCGATGGCAGTAATCGAATTTGTCCAATAATATTTTTATGAACTACACTATTGACGCAACAAACAAATCACTCGGACGTCTCGCTACAGAAGTCGCGTCTATCCTCATGGGCAAGAACGATCCTTCATTTACTCGCAATACTGTTTCTGCGCATACGGTTACCGTAACCAATGCTTCAAAGATCAAGCAAGATCCACGCAAAATGCTCACCAAGACGTACAAGAGTTTCTCTGGCTACCCAGGAGGACTCAAACAGTCAACCATGGAGCATGTATCAAAGACAAAGGGCTTCAGTGCTATTGTCTCAAATGCAGTAAAGGGTATGCTTCCTGATAACAAGCTCAAGAAGGATATGATGAAGAAACTAACGATTACCGAATAATTTACTTATGGCAACTACAGATAAAAAGAAATACATCGAAACCATCGGCCGCCGCAAAACCGCAACTGCGCGTGTTCGAATCACTCCAGCAACCAAGGCAAGCTATGTCATCAATGACAAAGAACTCGCAACATACTTTCCAACTGCAGAACTCCAAAAGATTGTTACTGATCCGTTCCGTGTCGCAGAAAAGACCTATGCAGTATCTGTAAAAGTTTCTGGCTCAGGAATTCACTCACAGGCTGAGGCAGTACGACACGGTATCTCTCGAGGACTCGTGAAGGAAGATGAGGCTGACAAGACCAAGCTCAAGACCGAGGGCTTCCTCAAGCGTGACCCACGTGCCAAGGAGCGCCGCAAGTTCGGTCTCAAGAAAGCTCGTAAGTCACCGCAGTGGTCAAAACGTTAATATACTCAAAAAGTCTCTCGGAAGGGAGACTTTTTTTATTCCCAATTTTCAGTATAATGAGCCCGTATGCAAGACACTAACGATATAGAAATGGACCCAGAGTTTGTTGAGTCTACTGAGGACGGAGATGAACTTGCTGGGAGCGACAAGCTCAAGAAACTCCAGGACAAGATCAAGAGTTTGGAGAAAGAAAAGCAGGAGTATCTCGACGGCTGGCAACGCGCGCGCGCTGATTATGCCAACCTACAAAAAACTACTGACGAAGACAAGAAGCGTTTCAAGCAGGTATTTGCAGAGAAGTTTGTAGAAGACTTGCTTCCGGTTGTAGATTCATTTTCTATGGCGATGGCCAACAAAGAATCGTGGGAAAAGGTAGACGCGAACTGGCGCACCGGTGTCGAGTATATTTACGGTCAGCTCATGAATGCGCTCAGAGAGCACAACCTCGAGGCATTTGGTGAAAAGGGCGATGAATTTGATCCAGCGCTCCATGAAGCGGTTTCAGAAGTTGAGACAAGAGATCAGCGATTTGATCACCGTATCGATACCGTCCTCCAACAGGGCTACAAACTAGCCGATAGTATTCTGCGTCCAGCCCGTGTCACTGTTACCGTATACAAGGCAGGCTAAACTAGAGACTATTGACTTTATATTTTATATATTGTACAATAAAGTAATATTTCTTTCATAAAAACTTTATAAACATGAAAATTTTTTTCCTGGTATTCGTAGCAGTGGCGCCTTTCGCTATAGTCTCTTGTAAAAGAGACACCTATATAAAAGTGACCATTATTGGTCGCTCAAGAAACTTGACAGAGAGGGAGATCGCCATCCAAGGCAAGCTACCACCCAACGCCTGCTACCTTGAGGCGCTTCGCTCAGACTCAGACACAGCGGGCATAATCAACATTGTTGATCCACACTGTGACTACAGCGTGGGTCAACACGCGAAAGTGGTACTATCGGGTGAATACCCTATGATGATTAAATAATTCATGAACAGCTTTGTCTGACTCAGTATCAAGTGAGTCAGTCACGCAGATAAAGATTTCGGTAGTCAAACCGAGGTCTTTTTTTATATTTGCAAAGAAATGCTCAAATGGATGCGGGGAAATCCAAACAGAATTTTTGAGCATCACGAATCCTGCCTTTTTGAGAAGATAGCGGAGACTGTCTCGATCACTTTTGCGCTCTTCGGGGAGGTCGAGCATGACGATACGCCATTTGCCATCCCAGTTGGGATCAAGGACTGCATCGTCGGCATCAAGCTTGAGGCTATGCGCCTTCTTGCGACCATCGCGCGTGAGGCCGGCGTAGGATTGCTGACCTGAGTTGTGGTATTCGACAAGGCCTGCGTCTCTGAGACCCTTGAGCGATCGTGTGAGCGCGTAGCGTTCTGCCCC
>CAYLWR010000025.1:0-6762 GCA_964387755.1 uncultured Candidatus Saccharibacteria bacterium
CTAGCAGGGCTCGAACCTGCGACCGTCTCCTTAAGAGGGAGCTGCTCTACCAACTGAGCTATAGAGGCGTATAGAGTTGTGTGCTGGAGAAGGGACTTGAACCCTTAAGCCTTGCGGCACTGGTTCCTAAGACCAGCGCGTATACCAATTCCGCCACTCCAGCATGTATGTGCGTCTGGCGCCACCAATCATACCGTACAAAGATATATTATTCAAGGTGCCCAGAGTGGGAATCGAACCCACACGGTATTACTACCAGAGGATTTTAAGTCCTCGCTGTCTACCATTCCATCACCTGGGCAGGGAGACCCGAGCGAGAATCGAACTCGCGTATAGAGATTTTGCAGATCTCCGCCTTACCACTTGGCCATCGGGTCGTTACTCTTTGAGAAGAGTTTCTATAGTGTGAAGCGCTTTCTGTCCAGTGTCAATCTGTACATCGAGGAAGGGAATCGTGCGGATATTGAGTCCTGCCTTTACTGCCTCACGCATCTCTGGACGCTTGCGCTTGAGGAAGTTGATCGCTGATTCTTCACCGGTTTCTGGAAGCACTGAGAGATAGATCATTGCGCTGCGGCCGCGCTGCATGAGCTCAACACGGGTTACGGTAATGAGTGCGGTCTTGTTGCTCTCGCGCTCGATGAAACGACCAGCGATTTCTTTGATGTATTCTTGTATTTTGTCTGTACGGCTCGTCTGCATATTATTCAGTCACCATGATAAATGCTTCGAGAATATCCCCCGGTGCGATATCGTTCTTGCATTCAACTTGCATGCCACATTCACCTTCGGCGATCTCTCGGACCTTTTGCTTGGCTTGCTGGATCTCGATGATCGTACCGTTGGTGAGCGCGAAGTCTCGACGGATGATGCTGACCTTTGCACCGGAAGTGAGGACGCCACTATCCACTCGGCAGCCGATGACTTGGCGATCCTTTGTTTTTGAAAATACTTTGAGTACCTTTGCCGTTCCGGTGACGTTGCGTGTCTTTACGCGTGGTCGACGACGCTCGAGCTCTTCGAGGAGCCATTCGGTGAGTTTGTAAATGATATCGAATGTCTGGACAAGTGCCCCCACTGATTGATTGGTTTCTTTTGCACGAGCATCGAGCCCGACATTGAATCCGAGTACGATCGTTTCCTTGTCAGACTGCGCCATACGTATGTCGCTCTCACCGATGGCGCCAACGCCTTTCTGAATGATTTTGATATGGAGGCCTTCGACCGAGATCTTTTGGAGCTCACGCTCGATTGCTTCTGCGGTACCAAAGACATCAGTCTTGATGATGATTGGTACCACTTTGTGATCCGGGTTGATCGGCGTCATTTCAACTGTGGTTGCAGTTGAAAGTTCTTCGACATAGTCTTCCGCATCACGTTTCTTTGCAAAGACGGTGATCGGTGTGCCCACTTCTGGCGCGCTATCAAATCCTACAAGGTGCACAGGAGTACCAGGACCTGCAGATGTCAGTGGTTTACCGAGGAAGTTTTCCATGATCCGAGTAGTCGTGATCGCCTTGCCGGCAACAACGAATGATCCACTCGTGAGTGTTCCGCTTTTGATAACGACAGTTCCTGCAATCCCGCGTTTCGGATCGAGTCTACTCTCGATAACAATACCTGCGACTGGTCCAGTCGGGTTGTTTGCAATATCTTCGAGATCTGCGACAAGGAGAATGGTATCGAGAAGTTCAGGAACGCCAGTGCCCACCTTTGCAGATACTGCAACCCATGGCACCGTTCCGCCATATCCTTCGACGAGTACTTCTTGTTCCGCAAGCATTTGCTTGGTCCGCTCGATGTTTGCTTCGGGGCGATCGATCTTGTTAATGGCAACGATATAGGGAATGTTTGCGTTCTTGATAGTATTGAGCGCCTCGATCGTCTGCGCCTTCACCCCGTCTTCGGCAGAGACGACGAGGATTGCAATATCTGCAGCGCTCGCACCACGCACGCGCATCCCACTAAATGCTGCATGCCCTGGAGTATCGATGAACGTGATATGGCGATCCGTTCCTTGGTAGGGAATCGTGATCTCATATGCAGAGAGGTGTTGGGTGATGCCACCTGCTTCTCCTTCCACTACATTTGATTTGCGAATGTAGTCGAGGAGTGTGGACTTGCCGTGGTCGATGTGACCCATGACGGCGACTATTGGTGATGCTGGAAGTTTTGTAGACATGCTTTAACTCAATGATTTTTTTGCGGCGGTGAGTGCGTCGGTTTCTTCGGTCGTGAGGCTGACCTCGGGAATACCACGATTGATTTTCTTGGCATAGACGCCGACATGACTGCGGTTGGTAATAACGGAGAGAATGTATCCATTCTGATGTTCATCGATCAGTCCTGATGCGAAGCTTTGCTCACCACCAGAACTCTCGTAGGCATCATAGCGCACGAGTGAGTATCCGCGAATGCTGCGCTTGACTCGCGCATCGATCATCTCGAGTGCTTCCTTATGCGCTTCGAGTGTTGTGTCAACGTTGGCTGCCTTTTGGGTCAGCCAAGCAAGTGTTGCCTCAAGGGATGCACCATCTTTACCAGTCATAAATGCCGCGAGCTTTTTGCGAAGCTGGACGACGAGTACGATAAGTACAACAAGGGCAGCCCCAAGAAGTGCGAGAATAATACTGAGAGAGGATGGTATACTGCCCAACATAGAACGTTATTATACTGAATTTTCGATGTTTTTCAAGTTTTTCAAAAGAGAAAGAATCTATCTCGACTACGCATCTTCGACGCCGCTTGATAGAACAATGCTCAGGTCGCTGCCGCGCATTCCAGAAACTGTTCTCGGTGCCAATCCGCACGCACTTCATACTGAAGGGGTGCAGGCTCGAAAAGTACTCGAAGATGCACGAGCTCGTATAGCACAGACACTATATGCACACAGTGATGAAATCGTGTTCACAAGTGGTGCAACTGAGAGCAACAATCTTGCACTTCTGGGTGTGATCTATGCTGGGGTCGAGTCTGGTATTGATCCATCTAGTATCACGCTTATCACCAGTGATCTCGAACATGCTGCGGTGACAGAAGTAGCCAGGCATATCGGCGGTATCAACACAATCACGATTCCAAGTACTGACGGGATCGTCGATCCCAAACATATCATCATTCCAGAAGGTTGCACTCTCGCAGTCGTATCCATCATGTATGTCAATAACGAGATCGGAACTGTGCAGCCGATCCGTGAGATTGCAAAGCGTGTGCGCTATTTACGCAAGCAACATCCAGATACGACTATCATTGTGCATACTGACGCAACTCAGGCTCCGGTGCACTGCAGCCTCAATGTTGCTAAGCTCGGTGTTGACATGCTGACGCTCGGTGCGACGAAACTCTATACACACAAAGGTGTTGGAGTGCTCTATAAAAAAAGAAGTATCAAACTTGCGCCAATCATGTACGGTGGCGGACAAGAAATGGGACTGCGTCCTGGTACTGAGTCCGTTGCACTTGTGCATACATTCGCGCATGCGCTCGCATATACGCAAGACATGCGAGAGATAGAAACTGCTCGTGTTATTGAGCTCAAGAAATACTTTGAAGAAAAAATCCAAAAGGAATTTCCTGGATTAGTCATCACAGCGGCGAACGCGAAGCGTTCGCCGCATATCTCACATGTTGCGATCAAGAACTTTGATAGTGAACTCCTTGTCATCGAACTCGATGCAAAGGGAATTGCAGTGTCTGCAAAAAGCGCATGTAAAAACGAAGAAGATCAAGAATCACCGATTGTCGAACGACTCTATGGCAAAGGTTGGGGAGCGATCAGAGTTTCGTTTGGAAGAGAAACAAAGAAAAGAGATTTAGATAAGGCGGTAAAAGCGCTGCAAAAAGTTTTGAATAAATACAAGTAAATCTCCTAGAAAACCCTTGACTTTTGTGCTATAGTATCCTCGTACAGAGTTTCCTGAATTCCTGCCACGACTGACTGGGCGATGTTTCCTTATCTTGAATTTTAATTTTTTGAGTTATTTATTATGATGCCACCACTTAACCAATTTACGACCAAGGCCAAGGAGGTGATCAAACGAGCACATGAGCTCGCGATCGAACGCGGGCAAAACTCAGTCTCGACACTCCATCTGCTTGCTGCGCTCTTGGTCCAAGAAGAATCAAATATCATCACCCTGCTCGAACGGCTCGATACTGACACGATCCTCATGACCGACTCAGTGCTCGAAGCGATCGAAGGAGCAGAAGGATCAACCACTGTTGCGCCGTCGTACCAGATGTTCCTCACGGCTGATCTGGCGCAGACGATCGAAGTCTCGCTCAAGGTTGCTGCGGAAATGAAGGATAACTTCGTCTCGACAGAACACCTCTTCATTGCACTCTTTGATGTCCAGAACCAAGCAACTGAACTGCTCAGTCGGTTCAAGATTGATCGGGGTGCGCTTGTGCAAGCGATATCAGAGTATCGTTCAAGCAAGGGTGCTGATGCACCCTCAAGCAAGAAACTCCGCATGCTCGCGAAGTTCACGCGCAACCTCACTGCGCTTGCCCGCGAGGACAAGCTCGACCCTGTTATCGGGCGAGATATGGAGATTATGCGCATCATGCAGATCCTCTCACGTCGTACCAAGAACAACCCCATACTTCTCGGTGAGCCTGGTACTGGTAAGACTGCAGTTGTTGAAGGTCTTGCCAATCGCATTGCCAAAGGTGACGTATCAGAGAGTCTCAAAGATAAGGAAATTGTTTCGCTTGATCTCGGATCGCTTCTTGCTGGTACCAAATACCGCGGTGAATTCGAAGAGCGTCTCAAAAATATACTCAAGGAAGTTGAACGTGCAGAAGGGAAGATCATTCTCTTTATTGAAGAGATCCATACGATCGTCGGTGCTGGTGCATCAGAAGGCCAGCAAGATATGGCAAACATGCTCAAGCCTGCGCTTGCGCGTGGAGAACTGCGTGCGATCGGTGCAACAACACTCAAGGAATATCAGAAACATATCGAAAAGGATCCAGCGCTCGCACGTCGTTTCCAGCCAGTCTATGTGGAGGAACCAACCCCTGAAGACACCATTGCGATCCTCCGAGGGCTCAAAGAAAAGTATGAACTCTATCATGGTGTACATATCACTGATGATGCACTCGTGTCTGCGGTGCAGCTTTCGACTCGCTACATCACCAATAGATTCTTGCCGGACAAGGCGATCGATCTTCTCGATGAGGCGTCATCTGCGCTTCGTATGACACTTGAAAATAAGCCTGCTGCACTCGAAGAAGCACACCGCAAGATCATGCGGCTCGAAATCGAACGTGAAGCACTTCGCAAAGATATCGAAGCAGATACTGGCGCAAAGGTTGCAAAGGAACGTATTCGCGATATCGAGGCAGAGATCGCAAATGTGAATGAAAAAACAAAAGAACTCGAGATGAAATGGAAGCACGAGAAGTCCACACTCGCTGACATCGGAAAGATCAAGAAAGACCTCGAAACGCTTCGCCTCGAAGCAGAAGGAGCAGAGACAAGAGCCGATCTCGGACGTGCTGCAGAGATCAGGTATGGCCACATCCCAATGCTACAGAAAGAGCTTGAAACAAAGGCAGCAAAACTCAAGAAACTCCAAAAAACTCGACGAGTGCTCAAAGAAGAAATCACTGCAGAAGATATCGCATCAGTTGTCGCGCGCTGGACTGGGGTGCCGCTCACCAAGATGATGGAGGAAGAACGAGAGAAGCTCGTGCATATGGAGCAAGAGCTACACAATCGCGTCGTAGGACAAGACGAAGCAATCGAGAAAATCGCAATGGTCATTCGTCGCAATCGTGCAGGTATCGGAGATCCGAACCGTCCGATCGGCTCCTTCCTGTTCCTTGGGCCAACAGGGGTCGGAAAGACTGAGCTCACCAAGGCCCTTGCGGAGTTCATGTTCAACGACGACAAGGCACTCATCCGTGTCGACATGAGTGAATATATGGAACGCCACAGTGTGAGCAAGCTCATTGGTTCGCCTCCTGGATATGTCGGCCATGACGAAGCAGGGCAGCTCACCGAAGCGGTGCGACATCGACCGTACTCAGTCGTACTCTTTGATGAAGTGGAGAAGGCGCACCCAGAAGTATTTAATGTACTTCTGCAGGTGCTTGATGAAGGACACCTCCGTGATGCAAAGGGTAGACTTGTAAACTTCAAAAACTCAGTCATCATCATGACGAGTAATATCGGAAGTCAGTTCATCCAAAAGATGGAAACGATTGGCTTCCATGCCAACACCCAAGAGGGTGAATATATGCACATGAAAGAAAAAGTAGAGGATGCGCTCAAGGACTATTTCCGTCCAGAATTCCTCAATCGTATTGACGAAACGGTGGTCTTTGATATCCTGTCACCGAAAGCGATCAAGGATATCGTCAAACTTCGCACTGATGCAGTACTTGCGCGCCTCGCAGCAAAGGGCATCTCAGTACAAGTAGGAGACGATGCGCTTTCATATCTGGCTCGTGTCGGATATAATCCTCACTACGGGGCTCGTCCCCTCAATCGATTGATTCAGACTAATATCTTGAATCCGATTGCGACCCGCATCATCGCTCGCTCTGTCGAGGAAGGTGATCGGGTGGACGTTTCTATGAACGATGATGACGTCCTCATCAACGTTCAACACAAAAAAAAGAAGCGTTCAAATAGTTCTTTGTCTGGACGAAAGAAGGAAGCTTCGGCTTTCTAACCTTTCGCCCAACCCCTCCCATTTTTGGGAGGCATGCGTCGATGGTAGAGTGGTCAATTACACCTGACTGTAAATCAGG
>CAYLWR010000026.1:0-6072 GCA_964387755.1 uncultured Candidatus Saccharibacteria bacterium
TGTCTTCATCATCACCGATTGGCTGTTCGAGTGAGCGAGTTTCTTGGTTAATCTGTTCGATCACATGCACTTTCTCAACTTCGATACCCATTTCATTTGCGATTTCTTCGGGAAGCGGATCACGGCCGAGATCTTGGGCGAGACGACGAAGCACTTGCTTGTATTTTGAAATGGTCTCCACCATGTGCACCGGAATACGGATCGTACGAGACTGATCGGCAAGCGCGCGAGTGATCGACTGACGGATCCACCACGTTGCGTACGTTGAGAACTTAAATCCTTTCGTATAGTCAAATTTTTCTACCGCCTTAAAGAGTCCAATGTTTCCTTCCTGAATCAGATCAAGGAGTGTGAGATCTGCAGTACGATTTGCGTATTTCTTTGCAATAGACACTACGAGACGAAGGTTGGAACGAGCGAGCAGGTTCTTTGCTTCGGTATCGCCTTTCTCAATACGCTTCGCGAGTTCACGCTCCTGTGCTGCGCCGATGAGCGGATACTGTCCGATGTCCTTGAGGTACATCTGCACTGATGAAAATGAGTGTGAGTCCTTGGTGTATTTGCTGAGGTCTTCGTGGTTGTCGATATCAAGGAGGTTGCCACCTTCGAGCACATCGATACCTGCAGTGCCGAATTTCTCATAGAGCTCATCGAGAAACATGATGTTGTTCTCGATATCAGGAAACATTTTCAAAATCTCATCATAGGTGATGAAGCCGCGCTTCTTGCCCTTCTCAATGAGTTCGTTTGCTTTTGCTTCAAGTTCTCGAAGCTTTTTTTCAGTATTCTGTTCACGACGACTTGCAGGTTGTCCTGCGTGTCTGATCGTGATTGGTCGTGGTTTAACTTTTGGTTTTGCAGCAACCTTTTTTGGAGCTGGTTTCTTGGAAACTTTTTTTGGAGCTGGTTTTTTCTTTGGGGCAGATTTCTTTGCTGCTGGCTTTTTGGCGATGGTCCGGCTCTTTGAAGCTGGTTTCTTTGCGGTCTTTGATTTTGAAGAAATAGTTTTCTTTGTTTTTTTGGTTGCCATACGGTACGAAGGGTATCATTGCTAAAAATTCGCTAAAAGTCAATCACTTCTCTTAGCCTCCACTTTGGAGGCGCGTGTTGAGTGTATGGAGAACACTCATGATGGTTTGGACAGTAGTTTCATCTTCTGCGCGTTCTGCTTCACGAAGTTGCAGCGTATATGCTGCGCGAATGCCGAGTAAAAACTGTTCAGTGATCTTGCGCGCAAGTTCTCGAAGTACCATATCTCGCTCGCCTTCGGGAAGATATCCATAGTCTCGTTCTGCGAGCGCAGTTAGAATGACGTTTCGCTCGTCGCTTATCTCAGGAAGTTTGTACACCATACTTTCAAATGAAAGAGCTCTGAGTTCTAGAGTGAGCGCTTCGCTTACGGTAGAGGGATATCTCTGCGCGATCGCACAGAACCGTTCATCGAGAGTTACGATGTCTTTGTCTTGCGCTGGAGCAGGTTCTACAGTTCTAGGTTCTGAATGCTCAGCCCGAACGAGCGCGAGCTCACGCAGGATGTCAGCCGGTGGAATGCCGAGCGTAGCTCCAATAGACTCAATATACTTGCCTTGTTCGATCGGCGAAACAACACGCGCAAGGTATGGGAACACTCGAGCCTTGAGCGCTATCTCAAGTGCGTTCGGAGAAAGACTACTCGCATTGATCATACGGAGTTGATGGACGATGAAGTGTTCACTTTGTTTCAGCAGTGACTTCCATCCTTCAGCCCCATGATCTTTGGTATAGTCAGCGGGATCAACACCTTGCGGGAGCGGCACAACACGAGGATTCATGCCAAGCGAAAGCGCAACCAGTGCGGCGCGATCGAGCGCCTTCTGTCCTGCGGCATCACCGTCAAATGCAAGAAATACGTTGGGAGTAAGGCGCGCAAGCACTGAGAGATTTGCCGTTGGATCTCTCGCAGACTGCTCTGATACTGCAGTGCCACTTGAGGCAACAGTGTTACGAAATCCTGCTTGATGCGCAAGCACTGCGTCGAACTGCCCTTCTACGAGAATCGCAAAGTTGTGCTGCCTGATCGCAGCTTTTGCTTTATCAAATCCAAAGAGGATGCGTGACTTCTGAAAGAGCTCAGTTTCTGGTGAATTGAGGTATTTGGGACTTTGCTTGTCATCATCAGTATCTAGAGGGTAGAGTCGTCCTGAAAATCCGACCACTCGAGAGCTCGCATCAGTCAGTGGAAACATGATTCGCTTGCGAAACCGATCATAGTAGCCCTTCGGAGTTTTCTTGGTAAGTCCAGCACGCTCTCCTATCGCAGCGTCCGCTTCGCTCGTCATCGTGTTGGCAATATATCGCCACTCATCCGGCGCATAGCCGATACGAAATGCACTGATAGTCTCGGGTCGCAGTCCTCGAGCGGTGAGGTACTCCATGATCTCGGGTCTTCGCGCGAGTTCGTGCTCATATCGAGTCGTGCTTTTTTCGAGCACGTCGTACAAGGGATCACTACTCTCACGTGCAGTGAATACATTGGTGAGCGTAACTCCTGCGCGATCGGCGAGTACTTTGAGTGCGCCCTTTTTATCAAGTCCTTCGAACTGTTCGACAAACGTGAATATGTCACCTTTTGCCCCACAGCCAAAACAGTAGTACAGACCACGCTCTGGAGAAATCGAGAACGATGCAGAACGCTCGTTATGGAACGGGCATTTTGCCTTGAACTGGGTTCCAGATGGTATGAGTGTGAGATAGGTAGCGAGAACTTCGGTGATAGGCAAACGATCTTTGATTTGCTCGAAGACCGTCTGCATATTAGTCCTGCTCTCGGTTAGCGTCAGTGTTGACTGAGAGTGCCTTGCGATCTCGGAATCCCGTACCTGCAGGAATAAGTCGTCCGACGGTTACGTTTTCCTTGAGACCTCGGAGGTTATCAACACCACCCTTGACCGCGTTTGCAATGAGCACACGGTTCGTGTTCTGGAATGATGCCGCAGAGATCCATGACTTCGCATGAAGTGCCGTCTGGGTGATACCGAGGATAATGAGATCTGCCTTTGCTTCACGAAGTCCTTGTGCCTTCATTGCACCGTTTTCTTCAAGCAGTTCGGTCATTTCAACCACTTCACCTGGAGAGAATGAGGTGTCACCTGCTTCCTTGATCTTGCGTCGTGAGAACATCTGACGAATGATGATTTCGAGGTGCTTGCGCGCGATCGATGCACCCTGGAGTTCATACACCTTACTGATTTCACGGATGATGTAGTCTTCGGCTGCTTCCTTGCCGCCGTATTGATACACATCTTGAATATCCGCAGATCCATCAGTGAGCAGCTCACCCTTGGTAACTGCCTGACCAACCTTCACGATAGGGATACGTCGCGCATTGATAGGATACTCTACTGAGTCCTTTGATGTTTCTGATTTCTCAGAGAGAACGGTGATGGATTTTTCGCCATTACTATCCTTTACCTCACTGACGACACCAGAATACTTTGCAACAACTGCAAGGTTCTTGATTGATCGACATTCAAAGATTTCTTCGACACGAGGGAGACCCGCAGTGATGTCTTCTCCAGCCACACCTCCGGCGTGGAAGGTACGAAGGGTGAGCTGTGTTCCTGGTTCACCGATCGCTTGCGCTGCGATGATACCGACTGACTCTCCACGATCAACGAGTCGGTTGCGTCCGAGATCAAGTCCGTA
Organism: uncultured Candidatus Saccharibacteria bacterium; assembly: GCA_964387755.1. Taxonomy (GTDB): domain Bacteria; phylum Patescibacteriota; class Minisyncoccia; order Phycocordibacterales; family UBA9973; genus UBA4124. Next base: position 3,685 of record CAYLWR010000026.1, read on the forward strand.
ACACTGTCGGCAAATACCGTAGATCGTCTTACAGGTCATTGGTGTTCGGATGAATGCCTCCGTTGCACCGCGTGCTTCTACTTCGAGCGCTTCTTCACGACTGACGAGATGCCCACGCTTGAACATAGTAGAACCGTCTGGAAGGGTGATTTCTTTTGCAAGGATACGTCCGCGAATATTTTTGGAAAGTGGAATTTCAAATCCAGAAATGATTTCTTTGGTAACGCGCTTGCTTGCCTTGGTACCACAGTCGTCTTCGGTTACGATCACGTCCTGCGCCACGTCAACAAGACGTCGCGTGAGGTATCCAGCACGAGCGGTGTTGAGCGCCGTGTCAGCGAGACCCTTACGTGAACCGTGCGTCGTAATAAAGTATTCAAGTGGAGAAAGACCTTCTTTGTACGATGGAATGATCGGGAAGTCGATGGTTCGTCCAGTAGTGTTCTGAATCAGACCCTTCATACCCGCCATCTGGGTAACGTTTGAGATCGTACCTCGAGCACCAGAGGTCACCATGTCGTACACTGAACTGTGCTTCTCAATAGTAGATGGAAGAACTTTTTCGATTTCTGCCTTTGCCTTGTTCCAGATCGTGAGTACGTTCTGGTATCGCTCTTCTTCTGAAAGGAGACCTTCTTCGAACTGATGCTTCACTTCTTCTTCCATTGCGCGATATTTTGCAACGATTGCCTCCTTTTCTTTCGGTACAACAACGTTGTCGATACCCCATGAGGTACCAGACTTGGTCGCATACTTGTAGCCGAATGCCTTCATGCGATCGAGAATACCTGCGATTGGGTCGACGCCGTATTTACTGATGAGTGCGTCCACGATCGTTACCATTTTCTTTGCAGTCATTTCTTCGTTGAGGTATGGGAAGTCTGCAGGCATGATCGCGTTGAACAAGAGTCGTCCAACCGTCGTCTCAAATGGCTTACCACCAAAGACTGCGTACTTTTCATTATCAGTACCAAGTACATGAATGCGCGCGCGGTATGAGACGATATCGTGATCTGAAGCAAGGATTGCTTCATTTGGACTTGCGAAGTATCTGCCTTCACCCTTTTGTCCATCAACTGATGAGGTCATCCAGTAACATCCGAGTACGATATCGAGCAGCTTACTTGAAACGATCGGATCACCGTTTTGTGGCTTGAGAAGGTTTTTGTCAGCAGCAATGAGGTTCTTTGCTTCTGCTTGTGAGGCGACCGAGAGCGGAAGGTACACACCCATTTGGTCTCCGTCGAAGTCAGCGTTGAACGCAGGACAGACGAGTGGGTGCACTTGGATCGCATTACCTTCGATGAGTACTGGCATGAACGCCTGGATACCAAGTCGGTGGAGTGTCGGTGCACGGTTGAGCATGACGTACTTGCCTTGAATCACTTCTTCGAGGATTGCCCAGACTTCTGGAATACCGTCTTCGATGAGTTTGTTTGCGTTACGGATTGAGTATGCGAGCTCCTGCTGCATGATCTTTGAGATCACGAACGGTCGGAAGAGTTCGAGCGCCATATGCTTCGGAAGTCCACACTGGTCGAGGCGTAGTCTCGGACCAACGACGATCACACTACGCGCTGAGTAGTCAACACGCTTACCGAGGAGGTTCTGACGAAAGAGTCCTTGCTTACTCTTCAAGTTATCAGAGAGTGACTTGAGTGCACGACGCTGCGCCTGTGACATTGCAGGAGAGTCCTGCCCTGCGATTGAGTTGTCGATGAGCGCATCAACTGCTTCTTGGAGGATACGCTTTTCGTTACGAAGGATCACATCAGGTGCACCGATTTCTTTGAGCTTCTTGAGACGGTTGTTGCGGTTGATGACACGGCGATAGAGATCGTTCACATCACTGGTCGCATGACGTCCTCCTTCGAGTGCAACCATCGGTCGGATCGCTGGCGGGATCACTGGAATGACAGAGAGGAACATCCACTCTGGACGAATATCTGAGCAGAGCATGCTGCGAATGAGCGCGAGACGCTTTTGGAGTTTCTCACGTTCTGCGGCACCTGCCTTCTCAAGTGACTTTTCAGTTTCATTCTTGAGCTTCTCAAGATCCATTTCTGCAAAGAGCTGATAGATCGGCTCAGCTCCGATGCCCGCTTCAAAACATGAACCGTACTTGAGCGAGAAGTGGTGGTATGAAAGTTCGTTGAGCACCTTTCCAACACGAATCTCTGCGATTTCTTTCTTGGTGTTTGCGAGCAGGGTGCGAAGTTTTTCACGAGTGTCTTCGTCTGCTGCGTTCTTGAGCTTGTTTTTGAACTCTGCCTCAAGCTCTGCGACAACGCGAGTTCGTTCGTCTTCGTGTACTGTAGTAATGATGTAGCCTGCGAAGTACACTACCTTTTCAAGGTCAGTAAGAGACACGTTGAGCAAGATACTCAT
>CAYLWR010000027.1:0-2296 GCA_964387755.1 uncultured Candidatus Saccharibacteria bacterium
TTGATTGAGCCGTGCGATGATCCATTGATCGAGTACATTACTACTTTCCGTGTAGTGCCCTTCGAGACTCTTGTCACGGTAGAGTTCATAAAATGAATACACATTGCCAAGGAGATTGAATACTTTGTTATTGATTTCGGCCACTGACTTCTCGTCATAGTTTTTGCTTTCCCCTGGCGCGTTCACTGAGTACATCCAGTACCGCACTGCGTCCACACCGAACTTGTCCATCTGCTCAAATGGCTCGACGATGTTACCAACAGACTTACTCATTTTCTTGCCATCTTTATCAAGGAGGTGCCCGAGACAGATCACATTTTTATACGGTGCGCCTCGCTCCATGAGCACTCCGACTGCAAGGAGCGTATAGAACCACCCACGTGTCTGGTCGATTGCTTCACTGATAAAGTCTGCCGGATACGGGAGGTCGCTCGCGTGCTCAAATGGATAATGATCTTGTGCAAATGGCATTGAACCACTATCAAACCATACATCCATCACTTCTTTGACACGACGGAACTCTTTGCCATCTTTCTCTAGTACGACCTCATCGATGTATGGACGATGGAGGTCGAGTTCAAACGCATCGTTGTGCGGCAAAGGTACAAAATCAATCTGACGAACTTCTGCATTGTCGAAGTTTTTGTAGTTGCGTGTTTCTTTATATAGTGCATCAAATGAAATACCACGCGCATGCAGCTCAAGTGCTCGCGTCACCGCGCCATGCGAAATAAAGAGAATAGTTTTCCCTTGGTACTGCGCTTCAATATCGTAGAGACATGCACCTGCGCGCGTGACGACTTCAGCATATGACTCTCCGTCTGCTGTTTTAAAATGATAGCGATCTGGTGCATTGTTGCGCACTGCAAAATACTCTTCGTGATTTTTACCATTAAACTCCCCCCCTACATTCCACTCACCTAGTCGCTCATCGGCTTTTACCGCATCAGTACTAAGTCCAAGTTCTCGCGCGATAAGCTGTGCAGTTTCTTGGGTTCGAGGAAAAGGTGAGGCAATAATCACATCGATAGATTTCAGATTGTGCGCTGCAGATACGACCTGTTCCCTACCTTGCTCGGTGAGTGGATCTTCTCTGTGACTATCAATACTCCATACGTTTCGCACGTTACTTTGAGTTTGTCCGTGTCGCATTACAAAATACGTATTCCCTGACTTCTTTGTGTATTTCTTGAGTGTCGCAACACTATCAACGACTATACGTTCGCCATCCTCTGCTTGCCATATCGGGAGCGGCGTACCCCAGTAGCGCTCGCGGCTGATTGCCCAGTCTTTGAGTCCTTCGAGCCACTCTCCAAAGCGACCTTCCTTGATGTGATCTGGCTCCCAGTTGATAGTCTGGTTTTCTGCAATGAGCTTGTCCTTGAGATCGGACATACGGATATACCAGCTATCGCGCGCGTAGTATATAAGCGGCGTCTTGCATCTCCAGCAATGCGGATATGAGTGCTCGTACTTTTCCTTTTTGAAAAGGAGCGACCCAGAAGGGCGATTGGCAAGATCCTTGATGATGTCGACTGCAACATCATCATCTTTGACAAATCTCCCTTTGAGAAAGTCGATATCTACAGTGAAATGTCCTGCCTCATCCACTGTGTGCACCTTTGGCAGGTTGTGCTTTGTAGCAACCGCAAAATCATCTGCTCCATACATTGGTGCAATGTGCACAATACCAGTACCGTCACTGGTCGTGACAAAATCTGCTGCATATATTTTGTATGAAGTTTCTGAATGAAGTAAGGATACGTCATAAAGCGGCTCGTATTCCATACCAACCATCTCACTTCCCTTGTGCTCGGCGATCACTTCTACCCCGTCACCCAGTACTGAGAGTCGATCTTTTGCAACAACAAGTATCTCCTCTCCCACTTTTGCTTCAACATAGTCGATGTCTGGGCCAACTGCGAGCGCGACATTCCCTGGGAGCGTCCACGGCGTCGTCGTCCACGCCACAAAGTATGCCTTGTCAAAGCCTTTGATAGGGAATTTTGCATAGACCGTAAGATGCTTGTCATCATGGTACACCTGCGCGAGCTCGTGCGTTGCAAGAGTCGTACCGCAGCGCGCACACCACGGCAAGACTCGATAGTCTTTGTAGAGGAGTCCTTTTTCATGAACCTTGCCAATGATATTCCAAAGACTCTCCATATATGAAGGATTGAACGTGTAGTATGCACTCGACTTATCTACCCAGTACCCAATACGGTCGGTAAATGTTTCCCAGTCCTTGATATAGGTAAACACTGAGTCCTTGCATGCTTTGTTAAAGGCAGCAATG
>CAYLWR010000028.1:0-4545 GCA_964387755.1 uncultured Candidatus Saccharibacteria bacterium
CATGTGGTGACGGGGAAGGTGAAGGTATAGCAAGACCATATGTTAGAAAATGCCTACAACATATACTGCGATGAGTCTCGAGTAGATAATGCTGATGCCAGAAGAATGGTTATTGGCGCGTTGATTATTCCTCGCAATAAAAAGAAGCGTATCGAGAATGGCTTAAAGAGAGTTTATGCGAAACATGGATTCTCATATGAACTGAAATGGACAAAAGTACGCGACAAGTATCGGGATTTATATAGTGACCTGATGCGATATTTCTTATCGATGGAAGACTTGTTATTTCGTTGCATTGTCGTTGATAAATCGAAATTTGATCTTGAAAAATTTCATGAGGGAGATCCAGAACTTGCTTTCTATAAGTTTTACTACCTCATGCTCCGACCAACACTCTCTGCTGGGGGTAAATATTATATATTGCTTGATAAGAAGCCGACGAGTAAGCAAAGTCGAACAGTAGCTCTGCATGAGTTTTTGCAAAGGCACGCTTCGGGTATTGCAGGCTGTACAATTCAACACTTCCAGTCTTATGATTCTCGGAGTAACACTCTGATTCAGCTCACTGATTTTTTGACTGGTCTTATTGGGTTTGATGTTAATGAAGAAAGAGTTAATGAAGGACGAGAAGATTCTGCTAAAGGAAGGGTTTCTCGAGAAATGAAGGAAATGTTTCAGAGGACCTCTTTTAAGACGAGCTCGGTATTGCAGGAGAAAAAATTGAACATATTCGTTTGGGAACCACGATCATGACAGCGGTAAATCTTCTCATTCTTGAATCGGAAGCAGAGTATCGCGAGGAATATGCGCGTGTCTTTTTAGATTCCCCATTTTTTCTGAGCAGCGAAATTCAGGTTGTGTTTTCTCGTGAAGATTTTGATCACATATTCTTCGAACCGTCTGGCAGATTCGGACCATCTGGTGAGAAACTTCGCTCCTTTAGTTTTCGACGAGCAAGAAGGATGCTGTTTATGAATGCGATTTTGTCTGGTAATTTGAATATTGAGATGCTGTTTGAATGTGATACGGGGAATCTGGCTGTATTTTGTGATGATCTTGAGTGTGTGATGTATCTTCGGAATAGAATGGGCTCAAATTGCTTGCAAGTAGGAACTTTTTTTGATTTTGGAAAGGATCATGCGAAAATGTGCAACAAACAAAAAAAGAAGTGCGAACCGATCACACTTCGAGAGGTAAAGCAGAGATATGGTATAACCCCAAAAGGGGAGAAAGCTGTTATTTTGGGGCCAACAACTTTCTAGAAATGCCGACAGTTTTACTGTGTAAAACTTGACCAAAGGATAGCATGGTAAAATAAGAATGTCAAGTTGACATCTGTCAAGTATAGCTATTGTAAGCCATAAATATGCGGACTAATCTTAGAGAAATAGGATTTGAGGAATTCATCGAGCGCGAGCTTGTAGAAAAGCACGGGTATCGTATTCGTAGTCCGCGCGAGCATTATGACAAACAGCTTGCGATGGATGCCGGACTTTTGTTGGAGTTTGTGCGAACCACGCAGTCGGATGAGTGGCAGGCGCTTGAAGAACAGTATGGCGAGGATATTACTGGGCGATTTTTGGAGCGGGTGGATGAAGAGATTGCGAGTCAAGGGCTATTGAAAGTACTTCGTGAAGGAGTGAAAGATCGTGGTGTGACCGTCAAACTTATGTATGCCGAGCCTCAGACGGGTATGAACCCGGAAGCGCAGAAAGACTTTGATGCGAATATTTTGAGCGTGGTGCGCCAGCTCAAATACAGTGAGCAGAACGAGAACTCGATTGACATGGTGCTGTTTTTGAACGGACTACCACTCTTTACCGTCGAACTCAAAAATCAGTTTACGGGGCAGAATGTTTTGAATGCCGTGCGACAGTATCAGACCGACCGCGATCCGAAAGAGAAGCTTTTGTCATTCAAACGCTGCCTTACGCACTTTGCGGTTGACACCGAGCAGATACTCATGAGCACCAAACTCTCGGGACTCAAGACATATTTTTTGCCGTTTAACAAAGGATATAAAGAGAGTGCAGGCAATCCTCCTGCTGATAAGAAATACAAGACGCATTACCTGTGGGAGGATGTGTGGAGCAAGTCGAGCGTGCTTGATCTCGTCTCGCGCTTTATACAGGACGTGTGGGAGGAAAAGGAATTGCCAAATGGTAAAAAGACAAAAGAGAACAAGCTTATCTTTCCGCGCTACCACCAGCTTGATACCGTGCGGCGGTTGATCGCAGACGCACGGAAGAATGGTTCGGGGCGCAACCATCTTATTCAGCACAGTGCGGGATCGGGGAAGAGTAATACGATTGCATGGGCAGCGCATCGTTTGTCGGAGCTGCACGATGGACATGATAAAAAAATATTCGATGGCGTGGTAGTGATTACTGACCGGCGTGTGCTTGATCGACAACTTTCTGAGACGGTTGAGAGTTTTTCTCAGGTGAAAGGCGTTGTGAAGCATGTGGAGAGTTCTGCTGAGCTTCGTGAGGCACTTGAGAAGGGAACGCGTATCATCACAAGTACGTTGCAGAAGTTTCCGGTGATCGTCGAGTCTATTGATGCAACAGAGGGCAGTCGCTTTGCGGTGATCGTTGACGAGGCGCACTCCTCGCAGTCGGGAGAGTCAGCCGCTGATTTGCGCGAGGTGCTGACACTTGAAGATGCTGAGCGTGAGCAAGAGAATCGAGAAAAGGCGTTCAAGACGGTTGAGGATCGTCTCGTCGAGCGCATGAAGGCGCGCAAGGTGAAGGCGCCGAACGTAAGCTTCTTTGCGTTTACTGCCACCCCGAAACAGAAGACGCTGGAGCTTTTTGGCGTGCAGAGTCCGGTGGATGGCAAGTTTTATCCGTTCTCGCTGTATTCGATGAAGCAAGCGATCGAAGAGCGATTTATTCTTGATGTACTCAAAAACTATACAACGTACGAAACGTATTTTGGACTTCTGAAGAAGGTTGAGGATGACCCGAAATTTGACAAGAAGAAAGCCGAGCGTCTCCTGGTGGGCTATGTCGAGCGACACGAGCACGCGATCGGCAAGAAAACTGAAATCATGGTGCGGCACTTTGAAGAAAAGATCGCGAAGCAAGATGGCGGCAAGGCAAAAGCGATGGTGGTTACTAAGTCGCGGCTTCATGCGGTTCGGTATAAACTAGCGTTTGACAAGTACCTCAAGGAGCAAGGCTATGACCACAAAGCGATGGTAGCATTTTCGGGTACGGTGAAAGATGATGGTCGTGAGTATACCGAAGCGCAGATGAACGGTGTACCGGAAAAGCAGACGGCGGACGAGTTTGACAAGGATGAATACAAGTTTTTGATTGTGGCAGAGAAATTCCAGACCGGATTTGATCAGCCACTTCTTATGACGATGTATGTTGACAAGAAGCTTTCCAGTGTGAGTGCGGTACAGACACTCTCGCGACTGAACCGTATTCATCCACCGCTCAAAGAAGAAGTGTTTGTGTTGGATTTTGTGAATACGACAGATGATATAGAGAAGGCGTTCCAACCGTACTACACAACTACAATACTTTCCGAGGCAACCGACCCGAACATCTTATATAATCTTGAACGCGATGTACTCGAATACAAACTGTTTGAGATTCGCGAGATGGAGGGATTTGTAGAGATGTACATGATGGGCGCGACCCCTGATCAGCTCAATGCGGCGATGGATGCGGTGGTGGAGCGTGCGAAAGATCAGCTTGTCGAGGAACGAAAGGACTTCAAGTCAAAAGCGGCGGATTATAATCGCAAGTACGCGTTTATCTCACAGATCGTGACATTTCAAGATCCGGCGTTGGAGAAACTATATATATTCCTCAAGTTCTTGCTCAAGAAACTGCCGAAAGAAAAAGATGCGTTGCCGAAGGAGGTTCTCGAGGCGGTTGATATGGAGCTTTATCGTGTTGAGGACAAAGGCATGCGACAAATCAAACTCGCACATGAATCTGGTGAGATTGAACCGATGGGCGGCGGCGGTTCGAAGTGGGAGGTGCATGAAGAGATCGACCCACTTTCAAAGATCGTCAAAGTGATAAACGAGCGTTATGGCACGAATTTCAATTCAGACGATCGCGTGATTTTGAATGATCTGAGCGAACGTTTAGTCGGCAATGCTGATTTGTCGGGCACTATTCGCGCTAATAGCAAAGACAATGCCAAAATCAAATTCGACCATCTTTTCAATGATGAACTGGTGCGTATGCTCAATAGTCATTTTGAACTCTATAAAAAGCTCGACGAGAATCCTGAATTGCGAAAGTTTGTAAATGATCGAATATTTGAGCACGTGCGCGAACGAGTTCAGGAGAAAGTGTAAATCGCATCCGCGTGGCCCTCCTGTTTTGTTAGAGAATGGATCAGTTCCCACTTGCGGATATCTTGTTGACAAAAATACCGATATACATTAAATTATTTCCACGCGTATGAAGCCCTCAAACAAGCAGATTATTCTCGGTGTCGTAGTGCTCGTCTTGATTGCTGTTGCTGCTGTGGCAGGATGGCGTGTTCTTCGTGATCGACAGTATGCACAAAGCGGAC
>CAYLWR010000029.1:0-14633 GCA_964387755.1 uncultured Candidatus Saccharibacteria bacterium
CTTGACCGGGTCTTGCATTTTGTGACAGAACACTATAAGATAGCTGAACCACACAAACGCTCTCCGAAGGGTCTTGCGGTCGTTATCGAACGAGACAAGGGGTCCAAGGATGGCGGAAATAAGCAGGCAGCGCCTGCCCAATAAGAAAAGGTATGAGCACCAAAACCAACAAATCATTCATGAAGCGCCTCAAAGTGACCCGAACGGGGAAGATTTTGGGTCGCAAGCCTGGCTTTAACCACTTCAATGCAAAGCAGTCTCGCGTTAAGCAACTTGCTGGCAAGAAGATGGTTGACTTCGTCATGACCAACAAGGCAATGAACCGATTTATCACCAAATAATCATATGACACGAGTAAAACGAGGAACAATCGCAAACAAGCGCCGCAAGAATACACTTGCACAAGTAAAGGGATACCGATTTGGTCGCTCTACCAAAGAACGCATGGCAAAGGATGCGATCGCCCACGCTGGTACCTATGCATTTGCACATCGCCGCGACAAAAAGGCCGATGCACGCAAGCTCTGGAACGTTCGCATCAATGCAGTGGTTCGAGCAGAAGGAACCACCTACTCAAAGTTCATGGACGCTCTCAAAAAGGCAAACATCACGCTCGATCGCAAGATTCTCTCCTCTCTTGCACAGAACAATCTCGAAACCTTCAAGCGAGTACTCGCAAAAGTAACATAAAAAAAGCTGGCACAAGCCAGCTTTTTTTATTTCTTTACTTCATCAGCCCTCTCGTCATCGGTCCCACGATCCCATCGCCTTTGAGTTTGTTTGCAAGTTGAAACTTGATCACTGCAGCCTTCGTTCTAGTACCAAAGAGTGTTGTTTCGTTACCAGGAGATCCTGCACCTGTACCCGCAAGGACGAACCCATGAGTGTTGAGATAGATCTGGAGTGTGCGTACATCAGGTCCAGTCATACCGAGTTTGAGTGTGCGGACAATCGGCGAACTCAGGGCGGTATTCCCCGCTGAGGTACTTGGTACCCTTGGACAGGGAGCGCCTGTTGTTGGAGAAAAGAGGTATGACGCAGTGCAGTCATCTGGCGCAGTGGTTGTGGTCGGAGTAGTATTTGGAAGACATGGCCCCACAACACCGTTCGTATCTGGAAGACAGCCAGTAGTATACCCACCTCCTGAGGAACCGTTTGCACCTCCGCCACTTCCTGTGATCGTAAATGGTGAGATGGAAAGGGTCGTACTGTTGCTTGCGGCATCAGTCACAGTGAGAGTGCAGTTCGTGTAGGTACCAGGGGTGAGGGCGGTGAAGGTAATCGTGTTGTTCCCTGCCGTTGCTTGGTTTGAGGCGGAGGTACAGGATCCGCCATAGGTGATGGTGCCGTCTTCATCCGTTGAGAACGTATAGCTTGGTGTAGTGATCGAAGTTGATGATGGTACGGGAGTCACTTCGGCAAGCGTTGGCGCAGTAGTATCGACGGTAACCTTGAGGGTATTGGTTACGGTATCGAGCACGTATACCTTGTCATCTTGGAATGCGGTGATGTAAAGATCAGTGCCAGAGATCGACATCCCTGCAGGAGAAGATCCAACGTCAACGGTCTTGGTGACGGTGTTGGTGTTCGTGTTGATCACACTGATCGTACCGTCATCGAAGTTCTCGACATAGAGTGTGGTGCCCGTACCGAGGACGCCGCGTGGACCACGACCCACCGAGATTGTTGCACTGACTGTGTTCGTATTCGTATCGATCACCGAGACGTTGTTTGATCGAAAGTTTGCAACATATACCTTGGATCCAAGCACAGTAACACCACGAGGACCGTCAGAGCCACCTGGGGTGATGATAGTACCCGTCACTGTATCGGTTGTTGAATCAATCACTGAGATGTAGTTACCGCCGGAGTAGTTGGAATCACCGTAGTTGGCAACATAGAGATCGGTGCCGTGCGCCTTGATACCGCGAGGATATGCACCAACTGCTATTGTTCCTGACACGGTATTGGTATTTGCATTGATCACCGTAACCGTATTCGAGGCACCATTGGTGACGTATACCTTGGTACCAACCGCTGCAACGTAGTATGGCTTCACACCCACCGCGATCGTCGCAGCTACAGTATTGGTACTTGTATTAATCACGGAAACAGTATCGGAGTTGGTATTGGCGACGTATACGTAGGTAGTACCCGAAACACTCACTGCAGCGAGCCCATATGGTTCTGAACCAACCGAGATAGTCTGCGCGAGTGCGCCCGTTGCCGCATCAATCACCGACACGGTGCCGGCACCCTGGTTGGCGACGTAGAGGTATCCGTTGATCGGGGCCGTGAGTTGGTATGGATGAGAACCAGTATCGAGAGTGACTGGTGTCTGATTGATCGAAATATTTTTAGTATCGCCGAGGTTGCGGGTGATGAATGAATTTTCGGCGGTAAAGGTACCGACTGAGGTTGGGAGGTCGTACGAGGTGCGGGTGTGACCATTGGTGTCTGAAACTGTCGCGCTCGTGATACTCCTAACAGCTAGGTCTGGTGTTGCATCGCCCGAACCAACAATATAGGTACCACTCAATGTTGAACCAGAGACAGTACTGAGGGTGACTGAAGCGCCCGAGTTCATGAGAACGGTCATGTTTGAGCCCGCTTGAAGCGTACGACCGAAATGTGCGGTGATAGGGATGGATTGACCGGTCGTGTATGCACCAGAAGCAGTGGTGGTACTGACGGAGGTGAGATTGGGGAGGAGGGATGGAAGAGTAGGAAGATTGATAACAGATATCTTTGCTTCTGAACTATTCATATACAGTTTTGTTCCAGCAATAGTTCCTTATACTGCGCCACTCGCTACAGGAATATTTTCAACCCATACAACTCTAGAGGTATCCACAACAGAGAGAGTTGCTTCGCCAGAGTTTGGAACAAAAAGAGTTGTTCCATTAAGCGCAGAGGTATACGGAGAAATACCTACAGTAATAGTGTCTAGAAGTGTATTAGAGTTTGGATCAATAACAGAAACTGTATTTTCACCAAAATTATTCACGTACAAATTTGCTCCTGCCAGTATTGGATAAATAGGGGTAAGGCCAGTCATAGAAAAGCTCCCAATCAATGTATCTGTTGTTGTGTCTATACTAAAAAAGTCTGTATTATTTTTTGTATAGTAAAGTTTCGTCCCCACTAAGGCGTTGTATCCATTTGAATTAAAGCCTGGTACAGATATCGTTGCAATGATTGTATCGGTCCGAGTATCGACTACCGTAATCTGATCACTTTGCTGCTGGGGAATATACAATTTCGCCCCAGCCACCGCGAGAAGAGCATCGCCTCCAGTTGCAGCAATAGTGCCTATCACTGTATTTGACGTTGTATTGATAATATACGTCGAAGTGGAGCAGCTTACATAGAGTTTTGTTCCAAAAACCGCCATATGAGTTGGACTACTGCCAACCGTCACTACAGCAACAACTGTGCCCGTAATAGTGTTTACAACCGACACTTTGTTGACTGAATTTCCTATATAAATATAGTTTCCTATATTTTTTATACGCGGATATAAGTTCGTACCAATTGCTATACTCCCCGTCAATGTATCAGTAGTTGTATCAATAATGCAGAGTGCGCCCCCGCAAACTGTGTATAACTTATTCCCTAGTGCAATAAAGAATGGGTTTGCTGGCATTCCAGTTACAGCAATAACATATACGACGTATCGATCAGTAATACTTGCAGCATCTATTCCCGCACTACCTTTTATAGGATTAACTCCGGGGGTATAGCTAACCGTAAGCATGTCAGCACCTGAAATTGTTCTACCAATAGTAAGCGTAACGTCTGAAGAATTCACCGCAATATTTGTGAGTGGTATAGATTCACCATTAAGTTTAATCGTAAAATCACTCGTGTCAGGAACTGAGCCAAGATTGAGCGGGGTATCATACGATATAACAATAGTTCCATTTTCGTATGAATATAGTTTCGTCACAACAGGAGCAACCGGTAGAATAAATGATCCTCCATTCTGAGTAGTACGTGTGGTTGTATTATCGTATGATGCATTTTGTATATCGACTACTGCACCGTCCGCGATCACAGTCCATGGCCCAGTAGAAATAAAATCTCGAGTCGTTGTTGTGTCAAATGAATACTGTCGTATCGCTGTACCATCAACAACACCTGCTTGCTCAGCCTGATCTCCCACAAATGTCGCATCACCACTGACGGTGCCGGTATTGTTTGATATATCATAAAAGATTGCTGTGCCCGTGACCGTGCCATTATTTTCTGCCTCATGAGTAAAAAAAGCATCGCCTGTAAATGTCGCCCCTCCTACGACTGTTATCTGATCTATGCCAATGACCGGAAGAGTGCTTGCTGGTGTACTACAACGATAATCCATGCAGTAGTTCCCTAGTTCTACTGGGTCTGTGTTTACGTTGTTATTGAAAAAATAAACCGCGTAATTTGCAGTAAATGATCCTCCGTGAACTTGTCTAAATATATCCGTTGCATCATATACTGCCCCAGTTATATCAACATCAACTCTATCCGCAATAACAATCCACGGTCCATCACTGATAAAATCACGTGCTGTAGATATACTAGACGTGTAGTGTCGTGTCTTAGTCCCGAGCACTGTGCCATTATTTTGAGTATCTTCACCATTAAACACAGCATTCCCAGTAATAGTACCAGCATTCACCGCAGTTCCATTGAAAGTAATATCCCCGTCAAATGTTGCGCTATCGAGAATACTCACTTCATCAGTAGTAAAGTCTGGAAGAGATGTCGCAGGATCGGTTGCGTCTACATCATTCCAATAGTTCCCCAGTGTTGTAGGGTTGGTATCGACTGCGTTGTTAAAATAATAGGTAGCAGCATGTGCAAAGGTTGGTCCGAATATACTGAGAAATACACCAACAACAGTACAGAGAAAAGTTTTCTTGAGATCCATAGACCCAAAGTATACCAAAAAAAGCTATTTGGTCAAAATTTCGTAGCCGGCTGGAGTTATGAGGACTGTATGTTCAAAATGCGCTGAATTCGAATTATCAATTGTTTTGATCGTATACCCGTCTGCAAGCTCGATCACAGACTCTGATCCTCTGGTAAGCATTGGCTCAATCGCAATGACCATCCCAGGCACCAGTTTTGCCCCTTTCCCTTTTTTGCCATAGTTGGGAACATATGGATCTTCGTGGATTTCTCGTCCGACACCATGTCCTGAAAGATCACGTACAATGCCGAGCTTGTACTGCTTCACATACCGCTCGATCGCATAGCCGATATCTCCGACCGTTGCATTCGGAACAATCGCATCGATTCCTTCGAGGAGTGCTGTCTCAGTGACAGCGATGAGTTCTTGATCCTTGGGTGAGATGTTGCCGACGGGGACAGTGATGGCGTGATCGAGAAATACACCTTCATAGCTGAGTCCGAGATCAAGCGAGATGATATCTCCTTCTTTGAGTACATACTCACCTGGGATACCATGCACAACTTCTGCGTTTACAGACGTGATGAGTGTTGCAGGGTATGGATTGTGTGCACCTTCGGGTTTGTAGCCCAGAAATGCTGGTTTACATCCTGCAGCTTTGATAAGAGCTGCTGCAACTTTGTCGAGCTCACCTGTCGTCACGCCTGGACGCACTTCATCAGATACTAACTTCAAAATACGAGCGAGTATGGGACCGCCTACTTTGAGTTTTGCTATTTCTTCTGGGGTTTTGATGATGATCATGATTAGAGCGCAAGTCTCTCTCGGATATCTTGGTGAATTTCTTCTACCGGACGCTCGCCGCTGATCGTGAGTACTGTGCAGTCTGGTGAGGCTTTGAGCAGTTCTACTGCTGGCATGACATTGTCATGGAACCACTTGAGGCGCGCGATGCGCTCGTGATCGATAACATCATCTGCCCTGCCGCGACCACGAAGGCGTTCATCTGCCCATGTATCGGTGACTTCGAGATAGATCACCTGTAGGTTCCATCCGTAAAATTTCGCAGCAGAGAGGAGGATCGGTACTTCTTCGAGAACACGAGGTGTCCCGTCAATGATCACGACATCTTGACCGGTATACGAATTGATAAGCTCATGGCTCCACACATGCACCCCGATAAATGATGCGGGGAGTATACCCTGATCCATGACTTCCTTGGTCTTGTGGGCAGTATACGAATCAGTCTGGATAAAAGAACGAAAGATCGTACCTGTTTCAAAATGAAGGAGTGTGGTGTCTGGATGAGATGCGTTGATCGATTGTTCGAGAAGTGCGGCCTGTGTTCCCTTGCCAGATCCAGACTGTCCGATGAATATATATGCTGCTTTTTCCATACGGAAAGTATAGCAGAGGTTAGTACTCACTCATTGCTGCCTGCGCATCAACACGTCTGATGAGATCGATGACTACTGAAACAACGATGAGTAGTGAGGTGCCGCCGATCGCAAATGCGGTGATACCTGTTGTACTGCGTACCACGAGTGGAAGTACAGCAACAATACCGAGGAAGAGTGATCCGACGAGTGTAATGCGGGTCACGATCGTTGCAAGATAGTTGTTGGTTGCATCTCCTGGACGAATACCTGGTACAAAGGCGCCATTCTTTTGGAGATTGCTTGCGATCTGCTTTGGATCAAAGGTTACCGCAGTGTAGAAGTAGGTAAAGAATACGACGAGCACAAAGTACACGATTGAATAGAGGACAGTGTTCTGAAGGAAGCTCGTGAGTCCGTGACTGATCGATACAAGTGCTGGGTGTGTCGACGTCGCAAAGAATCCTGCGAGAAACTGCGGGAACAAAAGGAGTGATGATGCAAAGATGATCGGCATGACTCCCGTCTGGGTGAGACGAAGCGGTAGGTAGCTTTCGTTTCCGCCGAGGGTGCGAATACCGCGGACTGCGCGAGCATACGTTACCTTCACCGGTCGTTCTGCTTCATAGATGTACACAACACCAGCGATGACGAGGAGTCCGATCGCGATATAGAGAAGTACGACTGGAATCTGATCTGGTGTGAGGGTGAACAGGAACTGCGAAACCTTTGGCGGGATCTGAGCAAGAATACCTCCCATAATGATCAGTGATGTTCCGTTACCGATACCAAACTCATTGATGAGTTCTGCGAGCCACAAGAGAAGCATTGAACCAGCTACGATGATGACGATGTTTGATGCGAGCGCACCACCTGAGAGCGCTCCGATCGCGCCCTGACTCTGCAGGTACTTGATGAAAGAGAATCCCTGAAGTGCTGCGATCGGTACGGTGATGAGACGAATGTACTGGTTGAAGGTACGGCGTCCTGCTTCCCCACTTTCCTGCATGAGCTCCTTGAGAGATGGAGACATCATTGAGAGCACCTGCATGATGATCGATGCGGTGATATATGGTCCCACACCAAGCATCACGATAGAAAAGGTAGAAAGTCCGCCTCCAGAAAGCACGTTGAACAATCCAAGGAACTGGTTGCTCGAGAGGAACTGGTTGAGACGCGCAATATCTACACCCGGTACTGGAATAGCCGCAAGTAGTCGAAATACAAAGAAAACCGCCACCACAAAGAGTACCTTGTTGCGGAGCGATTTTTCAGTGACAATGGTTGAAAGTTTTCGGAAAAAAGAATTCATGATTATTTAATGATACCACCTGCTGCTTCGATTTTTGCCTTTGCAGCGTCGGTTACCATACAATCATACACTTCTACTGCAAGAGAGAGTTCTCCTCCTGCGAGAATCTTTACCTTTGGAAGTACACCTTTGGTGCGTCGAATGAGTCCCTTTTCAAGGAGTGCTGCTGGAGTGACACTGCCGCCCTTTTCAAATACTGCAAGACTACCGACGTTTACGATTGCTGGCGTACTACGGAAGCTCTTGAAGCTATTTTTTCCGCGTCCGCGAAGCTTTGGAAGCTTTTTGATGCGATCTCGGATTTCTGGTCGAATCTTGTGCCCTGCACGAGCGCGCTGGCCCTTGGTACCGCGACCTGACGTCTTGCCGCGCTTTTTACCGCGTCCGACGAGTTTTGCTTTCTTGTTTTCTGTTGTTCGTTTGAGATCGTTCATAGTATTACTCCTTTGGTGCAACTGGTGCTTCTACCGGTGCTTCAACCTTTGCGCCGAATACGTACTTGGTACTCACCTGCGCGAGTGCCTTCATACATGCACGCGCGGTGTTGAGTTTGTTCTTGCTGCCTGATACAACCTTTCCTGATACATCTTTTACTCCTGCGAAGGTGATGATATCACGAAGCGCTGCTCCTGCTACGAGTCCCTTTCCATGGTTTGGGAAGAGGATGACTTTTGATGCAGAGTACTTTGCACTAACGTCATGCGCGATTGAGTGTTTCTCTGTGCGCTTGATCTTGATGGCGTTCTTCTTTGCATCTTTGAGGGCCTTTGCGATCGCAAGCGCAGTATCGTTCCCCTTTCCGGTACCGAGCCCGACAACTCCGTTCTTGTCTCCGATGATCATCGATACGGCAAATGACATGCGGCGTCCTCCTGCAACCACGCGAGTCACGCGGCGAATATCGAGAATCTTTTGGTCAACATCTTTGACACGATCGGCAAACGTTCTGCCTCCTGCTGGACGAGGACGACGAGGTCCGCGATCTGTTGATGGTTTAGTTGTTGTCGTTGGTGTATTCATAACGTATTAAAAATTAAGACCCGCTTCTCGTGCAGCATCTGCAAATGCCTTGATGCGACCTGCGTACTTGAACCCGTTGCGATCAAAGACCGCTGTCGTGATCCCCTTTGCCGTTGCAGCTGCAGCGATCGCTGCTCCTGCTTTGATGGCATCGCCCATATTGTTCACTGATGCAAGTGTTGTTGCGGTTGTATCATCGATCAACTGTGCAGAGATGTACTTGTTTGAACGAAACACCGAAAGGCGCGGACGTGCTGCAACACCAGAAACCTTTGCGCGGATCTTTCGTTTGTTTCGGATTCTCTTTTCTTGTGGGGTTGATCGTGACATATGCGTGTGTATTATGCGGTCTTCTTGCCGGCCTTGCGTCTGATAACTTCAGTGTCATATCGGAAGCCCTTGCCTTTGTATGGTTCAGGTTTCTTCATTGCGCGAACTTTTGCAGCGAACTGTCCGACGAGTTCTTTGTTGATACCGGTGAAGGTAATAATGTTCTTTTCTGCGGTGACGGTCAATCCATCTGGGATGGCAACTACGACTGGGTGCGAGAAGCCGAGCGCAAGGTGAAGGTCAGTTCCTTTTACTTCACTCTTGAATCCAACTCCTTCAAGGATGAGTTTCTTTACGTATGGCTTGTTCACCCCTTCGATCATGTTCTTGGTATGTGAGGCATAGGTTCCCCAAATCGCACGCGCAAATGGATCAACACCCTTTTGTGCGAAGGTGACCACTCCGTCTGCAATAGAAATCGTTACGTATTCAGGAAGGGCCTTTTCAAGGGTACCGAGCGGACCTTTCACTCGAAGCACGCCGTCAGTGTAGCTGACTTCGGTATTGCTTGGGATATTGAGTTGTTGTTTTCCAATTCTACTCATATGCCTTACCAAATCATAAATAATGCTTCGCCGCCGACTGCTTCCTTGCGTGCTTGTTTGTCACTCATAATTCCCTTTGGGGTTGAGAGTACGAGCATGCCATGACCGTTCTTCACAGCATGAATGTCATGTACGCCCATATACATACGGCGAGATGGCTTACTGATGCGCTTTACATCATGGATGCGTGGTGCGCCTTCTTTGTACGCGAGTGTTACCTCAAGTACTGGCACGTTTTTCTTTTCAGTCTTCTTTGCTACATCGCTGAGATAGCCGTTGTCTTTCAAGCACTGCGCGATGGCATACTTGAGATTTGAAAACGGCATCACCACAGTCTCCTTTGAAACAAGAGCGCTGTTCTTCATCGATATGATCATGTTTGCGATTGGGTCAGTTACCATACAATACTCATTACCATGAACTCTTACGAATACCCGGAATCATGCCATCATTGGCAAGTTCGCGGAAACAAATACGGCAAAGTCCGAAGTCGCGCATGTACCCATGACGACGACCACATCGAAAACAGCGGTTCACCGCTCGAGTTGAATATTTCTGCGCCTTTTGTGAGCGCACTACTGTTGAGGTCTTTGCCATACGTTGTAGATATCCGATGGAATATCACACGAATCTTTCTCTGGACTTCTGTAAACAGTCGTCCAGAGAGAGTCTCATGGATTACCAAAGGACCCGAGTATCCTAGCAGATCCGCTTCCCAAAGTCAAACACCCGCCTTAAGGCGGGTGTTTTCGCGCAACGTTATTTGTCTTCTTTCTTAAACGGAATGCCGAGATGGGTGAAGAATGCAAGTGCTTCGTCACGATTCTTTGCAGTTGAGACAAGCGTGATCGCAAATCCAAACACATCACGGAGGTCTTCGTCAGAGGTTTCTGGGAAGATCGTGTGCTCCTTGATCCCGATCGTCATGTTCCCGATGTTGTCTACTGCCTTGCGGTCGATACCACGGAAGTCCTTGGTACGAGGGATCGCGATGTTGATGAGCTTGTCGAGGAAGTGCTGCATGCGAGCGCCGCGAAGGGTCACTGCGACACCGATCGGGTCACCCTGTCGGACCTTGAACGATGCAACGGATTTCTTTGCAATGCGGAGCGTTGGCTTCTGACCAGTGATACGCGTCAGACGATCCATGATGGTTTCGTTTTTTTCTCGGTCCTTCTTCATACCAGAGCCAGTACCACTTGATACAACGATCTTGATGAGTCGAGGTGCAGCAAGTGTTGCCTTGTAGCCAAACGACTCAAGTGCCTTGAACGTATTCTCTTGTTTGTGTTTTGTGAGTTCCATACGCGTTTATTTCTTCTTAGTCTTAGTTTCTGCACTCTTTACATTGGAGTGGTGCATACTTGCCTCTCGCTGCACGATCGAGCCTTTCTCATTTTTGTTCTTTGGCTTCATATGCACTTTCATTTTGTTGACACCATCAACAATCACGCGATCTCCGATCACGCGCCCGATAGTTCCTTTTGCACCCTTGTGCTTGCCGGCGATCACTATTACATTGTCTCCTTTTTTGACTTTCATATATAAACTCTATAGCACCTCAGGGGCGAGTGATACGATCTTCTGATATCCAAGTTCACCAATCTCGCGAGGGATTGGACCAAAGATGCGACCTGCCTTCGGCTCTTTCTTTCCCTTGTCGATGATGACGACTGCGTTGTCATCAAAGCGAATGTATGATCCATCCTTGCGACGAAATGCTGCTTTCTGGCGAACGACAACTCCGTAGAGTACGTCCTTCTTTTTGATTGCCTTGCGAGGTTCAGCAACCTTGACTGAGAGCACTACGACATCGCCGATGCCTGCATACCGGCGCTTTGAACCACCAAGCACTTTAAAGATCTTGCCGATGCGTCCACCGCCGTTATCTGTGATTTTTACAATTGATCCATCTTGTACCATACGTTTAACTCTTGATTATCTCAAACCGCTTATCTTTTGAGCGTGGGCGTGTTTCCTTGAGGTGTACGATGTCACCAACTTTCGACTCGTTGTTCTCATCATGCGCCTTGAATTTCTTGGTGATCTTGTAGTACTTCTTGTACTTTGGGTGCTGCACAAAGCGTGTCACTGCAACGACAACGGTCTTGTCCATCTTGTCTGAGACAACAGTCCCTTTGAGTGTTTTATTGGTTTTCATAGATTCGTCTTTCATAAAAATTATACTCGTTCAACGACGCGTGTCTTGAGCGGAAGTTTAGTCCCAGCTTTGCGGAGTGCTTCGCGCGCAACCTCTGCAGATACACCATCTACTTCAAAAATAATGCGACCCGGGAGCACTTCCATACAGTAACCGTCGAGATCTCCCTTTCCTCCACCCATCGGCACTTCCGCAGGCTTACTCGTGATCGGTCGGTCTGGAAATACTCGGATCCACATGCGACCAACCTTTCCGAGGTGGCGTGATGCTGCCTTACGAGCGGCCTCGATCTGGTTACTCGTGATACGAGCAAGTGACTCCGTCTTGAGCCCAAACGAACCGAAGTTCACGGTGGTGCCGCGTGTTTCTACACGACCTTCCATCTTGGTTCGTTTCTTTTGCCACTTTCTGAATTTTACTTTCTTTGGGAATAACATGATCTAACTCTTATTTCTTGTCGCTGGTACTAAATACCTGTCCCTTGTAAATCCAGACCTTGATACCGATCACGCCGTATGCAAGGTTTGCACGCTCACGAGCAAAGTCGATATCTGCACGGATCGTTTGAAGCGGGATAGATCCACGCTTGAGCTCTTCTGAGCGAGAGATTTCTGCACCACCGAGGCGCCCGCCGAGGTAGAACTTCACTCCCTGCACACCACGAACTGCCATCACCTTTTCGATGAGCTGCTTCATCACTCGTCGGTATGGGAGACGCTTTTCAAGTCCTTCGGCAATCATGTACGCAACAATCTTTGCATCTGCATCAGGGTTGGTGACTTCAACGATCTCAAGCTTGATATCGTCAGTTACCTTGAGTTTTGCACGAGAGAGCTGTTTGATGATGTCAGCCTTGAGCTTGGTTGCTCCTTCTCCGCTGCGTCCGATGATCATACCAGGGCGAGAGGTGCGCAAGATAATGCGTATCATCTTTTGGCCACGTTCGATCTCGACACTTGATACATATGCGCCACGAAGTCTCTTTTCGAGGTAGCCGCGGATCGTGACATCAACCTTGAGGTTGGTGACATAGTTCTTGTCGGTTGCAAACCAGCGACTCTTCCAATCGCGAAGGGTGACAAGACGGTGTGAATATGGGTGGACAACTTTAGACATACTTTATTTACTCTTTTTCTTAGGCGCTACCTGTGCAAGCGTTACGGTGACATGACTCATGCGCTTGTTGATCGGAGTTGCTCGACCCATCGCACGAGGCATTGAACGCTTCATGACAAGGCCCTTGTTTACCTCTACGTTTTGTACGACAAGTGTTGCAGCATCAGCACCGGCTTGGACCGCATTTGCAACGGCACTCTTGACGAGCTTTTGCATTGGAAGGGCACCACGCTTGACCATGTACGCAAGGGTAGTGTCTGCATCAGCGACTGATTTGCCTTTCACCGCATTTGCCACAAGGCGGACCTTGCGAGGTGATTGTTTGTAATTTGATAGAGTTGCCTTCATGGTTAATTGTTACATTATTTCCCTGACTAAATTGATGGGGAGTAGTTATTTCTTGTCGGCGGTCGTCGCCTTTGCAGCTTTTGCTGCTGAAATTTCAGCTTCTTTCTTCTTTTGGTCGATTTCCTTCTGCATCTTTCCTCCGTGTCGAGTGAACTTGCGAGTTGGAGAGAATTCTCCCAATCGGTGCCCTACCATATCCTCAGTAACGAGTACTTCGATATGCTGCTTGCCGTTGTGTACCCCGAAGGTGAATCCGACCATTTCAGGACTGATCTGGCTCGCGCGTGCCCATGTCTTGATAACGCCTGCTGAGAGCGGCTGCTTGCCCTCAATCTTTTTGAGGAGTTTTGCATCAATATAGGGACCTTTTGCGAGGGATCGTGTCATGTTTCTAGAATAAAAGAAGCTCGTGTACGAGCTGACATATAGTAGCAAATTATAAGAGGAAGTCAAACCCCTTTTCTGTCCTACCGCACAAGGACCAAAATCTTGGGAAGAAACACTACAAGACCCACGATGAGCGCCCCGATTGCGGTCAGGAGAACGGCCCCAGACGCAACGTCCTTGGTATCCCTCGCATAGGGGTGATAGGTAGGGCTGGTGAGATCAATATCGATCTCCATGGCTGTGTTGAAGGCTTCTGCGGCAAGGACGCTTGTGATTGACAAGATAACAACTGCCCATTCGCCTTCGCTGATGTTGAGCCAGAACCCCAAGAACATGACTACAACCGCTGCAAACCCATGCACCCATGCATTGTGCTGTGTCTGAAAGATGATTCCTACCCCACGCCATGCATGCTTGAACGACCGCGCCCGTGCGATGATCGAGAATCGTTTTCGCTCTGACATGTTATCCATAGAGGAAGTATAGCTTGTATTTACAGATAAATAAAAAATCCCCCAGATTAACTGAGGGATTAACCACCTGTCGATTCGCCGTCGGACAAAGCGATAATTTAAATAAGTTATCTGAAAACCAGTGTACATGGCAAAGAAATTTTTTCAAATATAAAACACCCGCCTTGTGAACGAGTGTTTTATGAGTATTATTTCTTGCCAACTTTGCGGCGAGTGATAACGTTTGCGTTTGAGTACTTCTTTGGAGTACGAGTCTTGCGACCACCAGTAACCTTACCCCAGAGCGTCTTCGGTCGCTTGGTACCTCGGCCTTGTACGCCTTCACCTCCACCGTATGGGTGGTCAACTGGGTTCATCGCAGTACCACGAACGGTAGGACGGATACCCTTCCATCGACTTCGTCCAGCCTTACCGTACTTCACAAGTTTGTTTTCGTCATTTGATACAGTACCGATCGTTGCCCAGCAAGTTTCTTGGACGCGGCGGATTTCAGATGACGGAAGCTTGAGCTGGGTGAAGCCGTCTTGCTGCGCGACTACTTGCGCGAACGATCCGGCCGATCGTACGATCTTTGCTCCTGCACCTGGCTTAAGTTCAATGTTGTATACAAATGCACCCGCAGGGATAGCCTTGAATGGACGGCGATTGCACACTTCGATGGGAGC